>JBKDZK010000989.1:0-4844 GCA_047971205.1 Draconibacterium sp. | reverse complement strand
GTATAACGGTGATGACCCCTTCGATTATTCAAAATTCCTGTTTGACTATTTGGAAAATAACGAAATGGAGAACGATGAAAACTACAGGGCTTACCTGAAAGTAAATTTCAATATTACCGATTGGCTCAAAGTTGTTGTTAATGGGGACATGAACAGGTTATACCGGAAATATGAAAAGAAAACGCTTGCCAAAGAACAGGACAAATACAGAGGAGCCGGGTATGTATTGAACGAAAAAAAGAAACTTCAATACAAGCTCAATGGTATGATAACAGCTTCAAAAACGTTTAATGATTTTTCCATTAACGGTTCGCTGGGGGCCGAACGCTTCGACGAACAACAATCAAGGCACAACTCGAAAACAAACAACGGGCTGCGCGTGCCCGGGGTGTTCCAGCTGAACAACTCGGTGGACCCTGCTACGACCGATGCATTTGCCGGGCTAAACAAAAAAAGGCTCAACTCAGTTTACGGGATTGTCAGCATGGACTGGAAAGGACAATATTTTCTTGAAGTTACCGGGCGTAACGACTGGTCTTCCACACTGCGTTATGTAGATGGGAGTGGAAATGTTTCCTATTTCTATCCTTCGATCAACGCATCGTGGATTTTGACAGAAACACTGCGCGATAAATTGCCACCAGCTATTTCTTTTGCAAAACTGAGAGCTTCTTATGCTATCGTAGGTAAAGACAGTGACCCGTATTTTATTACAAACCCGGGGACATATTTGTATTATAACTCCTTTAAAGATGATTATTTCGGATCCGGGACATATCCTTATTTTAAATATGCAAATGAAAACCTTGGGGAAGGCAATCTGAAGCCGGAGAAACAACAGGCAATAGAATTTGGACTCGATTACAGGATGTTTAACAACAGGCTGGGATTTGATATTGCTTACTACAAAACAAACACAAAGAACCAAATACTGGCCTTGGGCACTTCCAGCGAAACAGGAGTTAAAAATCGCATAATAAATGCCGGGAACATTCAAAATCAGGGGGTCGAGTTGATGATTACAGGGATGCCCGTTCAAACAAAAGATTTGTCGTGGGACCTTACGTTTACATTCACAAAAAACAAAAATAAAATTATCGAACTTTACCCCGGTGTAACCAAGTATAAGCTGCTTTCAAGCCTCGACACTGAGGCATGGGCAACAGAAGGAGGGGCTTATGGCGATATCTATTCATCGTATGCCTACAAACGTGACGAGGACGGGAATAGGCTTTTGAATTCGGAAGGAGAATGGATACGTTCAGGTACATCCGAAAAAGTAGGAAGCATCCAGCCTGATTTTCTTGCCGGCTTAACTTCTGATATTAGCTGGAAAAGTTTCACCTTAGGTACTGTTTTCGATGCAAGGTTTGGCGGAGATATTATGTCTGGATCTTACAATTACGGTATGTCCAGCGGAAGGTTGAAAAGCAGCTTACAGGGGCGCACACAGGAATACGGAGGTTTGGAAAGGATACTGGATGATGGGCGTACTGTTTACGACGGGATTATTCCTGATGGTGTTTTCGAAGAAGGGGCCAAAGTCCAACACGATGGCAACGATATTGATGTAGGCGGCATGACGTATATGGATGCTTATGAACAAGGCTACGTGGAGCCAATATCGGCTTATTACTACCACGAAAACACATACAGTTGGACAAAAGGGATTAGGGAAGCCGCTGTCCACAAACTGTCTTATGTCGCCTTGCGCGAATTGTCAATATACTGGAGTGTTCCTAAAAACTGGTTAAACAGGGTACACATAAAAGGAGCTAACCTGGGGTTTATTGTCCGTAATGTGGGTTACTTGTACAATAGCCTGCCTGATAATATACATCCTGAAGGCCTGAAATCGAACCAAAGTGCTGAATACATAGAGGCCGGAGGAAGTGTTTACAGCCGAAATTATGGTATAAAACTTAACCTAACCTTTTAAATCGCTGGTAATGAAAAAAATAAATAAAATAGCATATTTGCTGGTATTAATGTTTGTCTTCTCGCAAACAAGTTGCACCGATGGGTTTGAAGATATGAACACCAACCCGGAATCGCTGCCTTCAGTTAAACCCGAAGAACTTATATATACGGCTGAAACAAAAATGCTTACATCCGGCCATTGCTGGAGTTCTATTTATGCTTCCAAATTCCGCTGGATGCAGTACGGAGCAGGGATATGGGGTTACAGTACTACAAATTATACCTACTTCGGCAATCATGTTGGAGACAGAATATACTCAGAATTTATAGAGATGGGTAGCTACGTAAGCCACATAAAGCACCTCGCAAACGAGCACGAGAATAAGGATAGTTATTCAGATCTGAATCAGGTAGGGCGCATCTTGCTTATAGCTAAAGGAATACAGACATCTGATATGTTTGGCTCCCTTGCCTACTCTCAAGGGTGGCTTGCCCGCGAAGGAAAGGTAGATGATGAAAGTATGACACCCGAATTTGAAACACAGGAACAATTGGTCGAAGTTTGGAACAACGAACTGAAAGAGTGTGTTGAAAATTTGAAGAATAGCAGTTCCTCACAGGTTTCGTTAAAAGGCTACGACAGGGCTTACAATGGAGACATGGCACAGTGGATAAAAGCAGCAAACGGCATCCGGCTGCGCCTTGCAAGCCGCCTGTGGAACCGGAAACCGGAAATGGCAAAAGCCATTGCGGCAGAGATACTGGCTTCTTCCAACTCCGACAATATATTCGGCAGCAATGACGACAGCTTTATCCTGTGGTTCGATAATTTATACACCAATATTCACAGTGGCGACTGGCACTCAATAAAAGATATGGAGATTGCATCTTATGCCATCATGGACTATTTAAACCAAAACGAAGACCCACGAAAACGGATGTACTTTGTTAAAAATAACCTTACGCCCGAGAATATCGAAAATTTCAATGCAGAGCAAACAGATCCGGACCGCTTGATTCCCGAAAGCTACACGCTGTGGGAAGGCAGCACTGCCAGCTATGACGGCTTCAGCGATGACAGGCGCAGGACACGCTACTACCTGGGCACAGGACAAGACCGCATTGACATGAGGCCGGCAAACACCCCACAGGTACGCCTGTGGAAAGGAAACGACTCAGAAGGCAGTGGTGGAAATTGGGCTCCTGTAATGACTTACCCTGACTTCTGTTTCCTTGCAGCCGAATTTGTTTTAAGGGAAGAAATCCAGTCAGGAAAATCGGCACAACAATGGTATGAAGACGGCGTAAAGGCATCTCTCGATCAGTGGAATGAGGTCGGCAAATTCTGCGATATATCTGATTATGAAGCGATGACAGATGTTGAAATCCAAAATTTCCTTGAAAAACCGGACATCAAATGGGATAGCAACAGGGCACTGGAGCAAATTTATGCACAAAGCTATATCGAACATTATAAAAATGTGGACGAAATGTATGCCCTGTGGAAACGTACAAGTTACCCAAACTGGGAAGATGCCGAAATAATAAAATTTGAAAGGCCGGTTATTGCAGGTAAAAAACAGGAGATTCCCCGCAAGGTGAAATTTTCGTACCCAAACGAAGGGGTGCATAACTACGAAAACCTGAAAAAACGCCTCGACGATATGGAGAAAGATTCCCAGTTTGATGGAGTAGATAACGAATTCGGACGCCTTTGGTGGGATTCTGAGTAGGAATTATTTCGATATCGTTCTTATACCTTGTGAGAATCTGAGGCACAACACACAATTTTGCCAAACAGCCTTCCGAAATTTCCCGGAAGGCTGTTTTACAAACATCAAACAAGAAAAAAGTATCTTTAGAAAAAAAATACAAAAGACGTAAGTTATTGGGAAAATATTTTAAAATTTGTAATTCAATGGTTGACAGATAATAAATCCAGCGGTTTATTGCTGAACTACCCAAATCATTTTTAACAGATATAACCAACTAATTTTTTTTATCATGAAAAAACTACTAACGAATCTGTGTTTTATTTTTTTGGTTCTGAGTGCCTCTGCTCAGATGGTTCACGAATTTGAAGGGCAAAAGTATTACCCGGAGGATGATCCTTTGGTGAATGAAAAATTGGATCAATGGCAGGATTTAAAATTTGGTCTCTTGATGCACTGGGGAGCATACAGCCAGTGGGGGATTGTGGAGTCCTGGTCAATTTGTCCGGAAGACTATGGCTGGTGCCAACGCAAAAAAGGGAATAATCCGGAGAATTACTATGAGTATGTGAAGGAATACGAAGGACTGAAGAATTCCTTCAATCCAGTTGACTTTAATCCGGAGAAGTGGGCTAAGGCAGCAAGTGATGCCGGAATGAAGTATTTGGTTTTTACGACCAAGCACCATGATGGCTTTTGCATGTTTGATTCGAAATACACTGATTATAAGGTGACCGATGAGGCATGTGCATTTCATTCCAATCCAAAAGCCAACATTACAAAAGAAATTTTTGATGCCTTCAGGAATGAAGGGCTATGGGCAGGAGCCTATTTCTCAAAACCTGACTGGCATTCTGATTACTATTGGGATCCGTACTTTCCTCCGTTCAACCGGAATGTGAACTACGATCCGGAAGCCTATCCTGAAAAGTGGCAGAAGTTTGTTGATTTTACGCACAATCAAATTCTGGAGCTGATGACCGATTATGGCAAGATCGATATTTTATGGCTCTTTTGCGTTTGTGTTGAAAATTATTCATAAGAAGAATTGCAGCATTCTTTGATTCGTAATGTGATGGGAACTTCCTCTGGTTTTTTTAAGTCGTATGCCTTGAATCAAGACATCAAAATTGTTGAGCTTGTTTAAAATGCGCGTAAAAAACTACCTGGACTGATTGTCGTAGTTCGTGCAGTAGAAGGGAAAAACCCACA
>JBKDZK010000988.1:0-3937 GCA_047971205.1 Draconibacterium sp. | reverse complement strand
CATTGCCGACTGGGTAAGTGAACTGAAAAACCGGAACGCGGCCTTTGAAACCCTGCTCGACGAACGCTACACCGAAGAAGCGGACAAAAACCCCCTGAAAATGAAAGAGGCCCGCAAACAGATCGACGCCGCCTATCGCGACCTGACCAACCTGATTGATGCGCTGGTACTGGTAAACGGTCCCGAAGCTTACGAAGGATTTATAAAAGAGCTGAACAAGCGCGTTGAGAAATACAACAACACAGTGGAGCAGCGCAAAGGCCGCAACAAAAAAGATGAGCCGGAAGAAGTTTAATCCGGTCTTGCGAACCTTTTCCAACGTTTTAAACGTTGGAAAAGATCGAATCTAAAAGAGCCGCTCCTTACCTGAAAGAACGGCTCTTTTGTATAATTGGTCAGTGCCTTTTTTCTTGCTGGTCTTATAATCCTGAACAAGCCCGTCGTTTAATCAGTTGCCCAGAGAAATTGTCCATTCGGCACAAGCTCCTTTCTTTGTATTTCCTGTAGTCAGTTTCCTTGTCGAAATAATGCCTTCCGGATATGTTACAAGATTATCTGAAAATCCTCCGGGATAAGCGATAAAAACTGTAGTTGCCCGCTATTTGCAGTAAACTTCGCAACCATCCCGATATTGAAAGGTCTTCCTTATATTGTGTTTTAATCAGCTTTAAGTCTTCTATAGTGATTTCGCGTTTTAATTTTATTATTTTCAGTTCGCGTACGATTTCTTCGTGACTGTTATACTTCTTCTTTACTTTCTTCATCTTCGGCAAAAAATAGTACTGATAAATTTTGAATAATGATCCTGTCGATTTGTTTGCGGAACAAATAGATTAGTGCTATCAATAAAATATACAATGCAGCTACAATCAGAAAACCCCAGACACTACTTTGCAACCAGTTGCCAATTATTATTGACAACGCTACGGCAATCAGTATTAAAACAACCATAAGAATAACAGCTACAATAATAAACTTAACCATTAACCCCAGTGAAGAGGTAAGTACCTGGAAAAGTTTTAGTTTGTAGTAAGCTTCCGAGTTTTTCAGAAACTCTTCACCTTTTCTGGCAGCTAAATTGGCTGTATTATTCAACGAATCGAATAGTGCCATTATTTACTTTGCGATTTTTTTACCTGAACTTTCAGGTCTTTTAAACGGTTTTCCAGCGATGTAATTACATCTTCGGCTTTATAACTGGCGTCCGACATAATTTTGTCCAGCCTTTCTTCCAGCGTTTGTTCTGCATCCGACAGGTTATCTGCCATTTTTTGTTTGGCCGACTTTACTTTTTCCGATACGGTGTCTTTTATTTTTCCGGCTTCTTCTGTAATGGTATCTTTTGCCGACACTGCCGAGTCAGCGATCCGCTGGCGCGTTACGCTACCTTTGTCAGGTGCAAATAATATTCCTAAGCCAAATCCAACTGCTGTACCCAGAAGGGCTCCCAAAAACGTGTTTGTATTGTTGCTCATAACTTTAAATTTTAGTGGATTAAGATTATTGTTTCCTTTTAAAGTTAAAGAATATTTTGTGATTGCAAGAAGGAAGTTGAAAGTAAATTTTTGAATTTACACAGATGTAACATTTTATTGAAAGAGATACGTTTACATCATTTAAATTCTTCCTGGAGCAGGTGGAGTATTTCCCTATTTGTTGGTTTTAAAATCCTGTACCAGCCCTTCGTATAGCCAGTTGGCCAGTGCCTGTCGGTTGCCGGGCATAATCAGTCGTTGAATGTCGCGCTGGTGGTTAACATTCCCGAGTTCGATGTACACCGCCGGCGGGTAGGTATTTTTTACCACGTACAGGTTGCGCTCGCTAACTGTCCCACCGTATCCGCGCCCGGGCTGGTGCTCGCGGTATTTTTTTGCAAAGGTTTCCAGCAATATTTTGGCGGCTTTTTCGCCGGTTTCGCTTCGTTTATCGTGGTAGAAAAACACATCGATGTTTTCGGCCCTGCTGCGCGAATCCACATGAACGGCTATCATACGCTGAAAAGAACCCCGGTGTTTTACATAGAGTTTATTCACTGCATCCGAACGCTGGCGCAGGCGTTTGGTCTGGTTCAGCGGAATGGTAAGCCGTGGGTAGCAAACCTCGTCTTTGTCCACTTTCAGGTAGCTGTCGTCGCGGATACCGTCGTTGGGGTCGATGGTGATCATGTAAACTGTGGCCCCTTCCGAAATCAGGTTGCGGGCCAGCCTCAGCGTCACATCATAGGCATATTCGTCTTCGGCCACCAGGTGGTTGTTGTATTTTCCCAGCGCTCCCGGGTCGGGGCCTCCATGCCCTGCCATCAGGTAATAAACAGCGCCTTTCAGCTTTTCGCTTTCAATCACTACATTTTCGTATTTCTTGCCAAATATGGGGTAGCGTTCGGTTCTGAGGCCGGTTTTTGCTGCCACCGGCTGTTTGGGAACACTGGTAGCAGCAGCAGCCACATCCGGAAGTTTGTATTTCACCCCGGCAATCAGCGTGTTGTCTTTGCCCAGTGCCTCCTTGTTCAGCGAAATAAAATCCTGTAAATAATCGGTGGCCGAAATTCCGTGGCGTTTTAAAAGCCGGTAAATTCCATCGCCTTTCTCCGCTACCACTTCTTTTGTTTGTGCGCCTGCATCATACGGCAGAAAAGCGGTAACCAAAATTATTAAATAGATAACCTTAACAAGTGATTTTATATGTAAGTTTGCCTTAAACATATGAAGTTTATTTCTGTTTACAGTAAACGACTTTCATGCTAAAATAAAGGTAACGCACATAAATTTCTTTTGTTTATGCGACATTCTATCAGCCACGCGCTGTTAATAACTCTATTGACGTTTGTCATATCCTGCCAGAACCCCGTAGTACAAACCGGGGTGGAACTGAAGAACATTCCGGTGGCCGAAGAAACCAACCCGCTGGATAGCAATATTGTTCGCTTGTATCTTCCGTACAAGAATATGCTGGATAAAGACATGAACCGGGTGATTTCTTTTTCGGAAGAAGAGATGGAAAAAGACAAGCCCGAAAGTTTGTTAACCAATTTTCTGGGGGATCTTTTGCTCGAAGAAGCTGCCAAAACTGACGTGGCCCGGCAGGAAAAGATCGTTCCGTCGGTTTCGTTTTTTAATTACGGCGGAATCAGGACTGCTTTGCCCAAGGGGAATATAACCGTAGGGAAGGTGTATGAATTAATGCCCTTCGAAAACGAACTGGTTTACCTGGAACTAAAGGGCAGTACCCTAAAGGAATTTTTGAATTACGTGGCCCGCAAGGGTGGCGATAGTGTGGGAGGTGCCCGGTTTAAAATTTCAGACGAGAAGGCTGAAGATATACAAATTGGCGGAGAGGCTTTTGACGCCGACAAAACGTACTGGCTGGTAACCAACGACTACGTAGCCGGTGGCGGTGATGGCCTCGATGTTTTGAAAGAACGTTTACAATATGTGAGCCCGGGAATATTGATTCGGGACCTGATTATTCAACACCTGGAAGAAAAACAAAAGAACAACGAGCATCTGCAGGTAAAACTGGATGGGAGGATCAGCCATGATTAGAAGACATTTTATCCGGAATGTGGCAGCCGGTTCGGCGGGCATCGGTTTGGGACTTACGCCTCTTGATTTGCTGGCCAGCGACGATTTTGTGACCATCAGCATTCTGCATACCAACGATTTGCACTGCCATATCGAGCCTTTTGGCGAAGGCAACGAACGCTATGTCAACAAAGGTGGGCTGGCGCGTATTTCAGAGTTGGTGAAACAGCAACGCGCTGTCAATCCAAACACGCTTTTGTTCGATGCGGGTGATATGTTCCAGGGAACGCCGTACTTCAACTATTTCAAAGGCGAGCTGATGCTGAAGGTAATGAGTGCGGCCGGGTACGATCTGGGGACCATTGGTAACCACGAGTTCGACAACGGCTTGAAAGGCCTTGGCGATCCGCTACCCA
>JBKDZK010000987.1:0-2153 GCA_047971205.1 Draconibacterium sp. | reverse complement strand
GAAAGAGTTTGTCCGTTTTCGCCAATAATCGTATCGTAAGCCTGTGGCATTTTTTGAACAAACTCGTCACACTGGGCCAGTTTGGCAACTTGCTGTACTTCTTCGTCGGTGGCATTGCGTTTGCCAACACGGATATTGTCTTTAATGGATGCATTGAACAGCACCACATCCTGAAAAACAACAGAATAGTTTTTCAACAAAGTTTCAGGGTCAATTTTGCTGATATCCTGATTGCCCATAGTAATTTTTCCACCCTGAATGTCCCAAAAGCGGGCAGCCAGCTTTGCCGATGTACTTTTACCTCCTCCCGAGGGACCAACCAACGCGGTTATTTCGCCCTGTTTGGCAGTAAACGAAACATTGCGAAGCACCTGTTTTTCTTCTTCGTACGCGAAATCAACTTGTTTGAATTCAATATCGTAATTTGAAGCTTGAAAATCTGTTTTGCCCTGTTGTACGGGCATGGATTGCATTTCATTCATCCGGTTGATTCGGACATTGAGATAGAGCAGGGCGGCCAGATTGTTGAATACTTCGCTTACCGGATTATAAATGCTTGTCGAAATCATCAGAAAAATAAAATAAATAAACAAAGAAATGGAGCCTGAAGCAACCATAGCCGCTCCTACGATAATAACACTTGCCAGGCCTAACTTTAAAAAAGCTGCGGAAGAATTAACGAACATGCCTGTCATCAATTCGCTGTTTATCAAATGTTTTTCATATATGTTTACCGTGGCATTCAGTTCTTTTACATAGGCTTCTTCCTGGTTGTACGATTTTATTTCCTGTACCGTATCGAGCCCTTCCTGTATTTTTTCGCTTACATCGCGTTTTGTTTTATACCCGATTTTGTTGCCCTTGTCGATTTTTCCTTTGGCAATAAGTAATATGGTAGCAGCCACAGGTACTACCCAGAACAATGCCAGCGACAATTGCCAATTGTAAAAGAACAGCCCGGTAGCGATAAGCACAATGCTGATAATGGAAGCGAACAACTGTGGCACAGCGTGCGAAAATGTGTGTTCCATTGCCGTATTGTCTTCCATAATAGTGGCTGTAAGGTCGGACAGGTTTTTCTCGCCAAAGAAAGCCAGCGGTAATTTGCGGAGTTTTTCGGCCAGCGAAATTCGCCGGTTAGCACTTTCGGTGTAAATGGTTTCGTAGGTGCTTTTATACTGCATTACTGCTAATACAAACATGATAAGCATAAAGCCTAGCGCAAGCAAAATGTAGTACCAAATAGAATGTTGAATAGACGATGCAGGCGCAAGTACTTTTTTCAGGTATTCGTTTAAAAAGATAAACAAAAACACAGCAGGCAACATTAATGAGATGTTGAGTAAAGTGGTAAAGATTGTACCGTTAATAAAATCTTTCGCCCCTTTTTCAGATAGTGCTAAACGGCGTTGTATTGTTTTAAACATGACTTAACTCCTTTCTTCCAATTGTCCAGTGTACCGACTGTTGATATTCGCTCCACATATTGGTGTAAATTCCTTGTTTTTTCAATAATTCGTTGTGCGTACCGTGTTCAGCAATTTTTCCTTCGTTGATGACAAATATGGTGTCGGCATTCACCACGCTGGTGAGTCGGTGCGCAATCATCAACACGGTTTTATCCTCGGCGAGTTTTTTTAATGCCTGCTGAATGAGGTGTTCGTTTTCGGGGTCGGTAAAAGCAGTTGCCTCGTCAAGTAACACAATAGGAGCATTTTTCAGAAAAGCACGCGCCAAAGCGATACGTTGCTGCTCGCCACCGGATAAATACGTGCCTTCTGTTCCGATTTTGGTATATAAGCCATCAGGCAGACGGTCGATTATCCCGCGGCATTGCGCCAAATCAACGGCACGGTTTACTTCTTCCATCGTGGCTTTTGGATTGCCGTATTTGATGTTTTCCAGCAAAGTAGTTTTGAAAAGCCTTGTATTTTGGAATACGAATGAGAGATTTTCCATCAAATTATTGTGGGCAATGTTTTTCACGTTGATACCACCTATGCTTACTTCACCTTCCGTAACTTCCCAAAAGCGTGCTGCCAACCGTGCTATGGTCGTTTTTCCGCCGCCAGAAGCACCCACGAGTACCACCGTTTTACCTGGCTGAATATCAAAACTCACATTATTGACGGCTTTTTTGTTCGCGCCCGGGT
>JBKDZK010000986.1:0-15227 GCA_047971205.1 Draconibacterium sp. | reverse complement strand
CCGCCCGGAAAGCCGATGCCGTTGTTTTGGTGCTGGGCTTGTCACAACGTCTCGAAGGCGAAGAGATGCCCATAAAAGTAGATGGTTTTGAAGGTGGCGACCGTACGCATCTCATGCTGCCGGAAACACAGCGCGAGTTAATGGAGGCGGTAAAAGCCACCGGAAAACCGGTTGTTCTTGTATTGTTGAATGGAAGCGCTCTAGCAGTTAACTGGGCCAACGATCACCTGGATGCCATTCTGACCGCCGGATACCCGGGGCAGGAAGGCGGAACAGCTGTGGCCGATGTGTTGTTTGGAGATTACAATCCTGCCGGACGTTTGCCGGTTACCTACTATCAATCGGTAGAACAGTTGCCGCCTTTCGAAGATTACGATATGAAAGGACGCACGTACAAATATTTTGAAGGAGAACCATTGTATCCTTTTGGATACGGGCTGAGTTACACCAGTTTCGGATATTCTTCGCTGAAAGTGCCTAAGAAAGCCAAAACCGGCGAAGAAATAAAGGTTAGTATCGTGGTCTCCAATACGGGGAACATCGATGGCGAAGAAGTAGTTCAGCTATACCTGAAAGACCTGGTCGCAAGTACGCCACGTCCTCAATCCCAATTGGAAGCATTTCAGCGGATATCATTAAAAGCGGGCGAATCAAAAACGGTGGAGTTTGAACTTGATCCGCGTCAGTTTTCGATTATTGGTAAAGAGGATAAGCGTGTGATCGAACCCGGTGATTTTACCTTGTTTGTGGGCGGAGGACAACCGAATGTGAGAAACTCCAGTTCAGTATCGGCAAACCTGACTTTAACAGGTAAAGAGCTCTACCTTGAATAAGGCATAACGACTTTCGGATAAAGTGAACACAAAAGATAGAGCGGCGGCGGCTATCCTGGTCATATCAAACTACATCAAAATAATTGGTGGTGCTATTATTCTGAATGAAAACGTAGCTAACATGATTTTTACGATCAGTGAGTCCCCGCTGAAATTTGGCGTGTTGTATGCCGGTACCGACGATGGTCGGGTGTGGATGACTTTAAACAGCGGCGAAAAATGGGAAGAGATCAACAAAGGTTTGCCCTACCGTAAATGGGTATCGCACATGAAGGCTTCGCGTTATGCTCCCGGCCGTGTTTATATGACGCAAAACGGAAAACGCGACGACGATTTTGCTGCTTACATCTGGAAATCGGAAGACTACGGAAAAACGTGGGAAAGCATTCAAAACAACCTTCCTTATGGCCCGGTGAATGTGATTCGCGAGGATCCAAGGAATGAGAACATATTGTATGTAGGAACCGATTATGGGGTGTTTGTTTCTTCTGATCAAGGGGATAGCTGGCAAACGCTTGTGGCGGATTTACCTACCACTTATGTGCACGATATCAACATTCATCAACGCGATGACATTGCCGTGATTGCCACGCACGGACGCGGTATGTGGGCGCTTGATGTTCGAATTATGCGCGAGGTGGCAGAAGCTGCGATGGAAGATATCGCAGCAAAAATTCTTGAGATTCCGGAAGTTTATACTCCCCGGGGACGATGGTATTGGAGAAATGCTCCCGGTTTAAAAATTCCGTTTTACTTGAAAAAAGGAGAAACCGTGACAACAATTGTAAGTGACACTGATGGAAAAATTATTTTTAACGAAGATCAAAACGCCGGAGATGGTTTGAACTACGTGAACTGGAATCTTCAGAACCATGACAAAGAATTTGTGGAAGCCGGAGAATACGTCGTAAAAATAGCAGGTCCGGGATTTGAGGAAGAAAAGAAACTGGAGGTAAAAGAATTCCGAAGAAGATAAAGTATCTTACACCCATTGGAAACTCACGATTAGTTTGCAGAAATGCTTCATGAAAAACATTATTGAGATCATGGAGTTTGATCGAATGCAGATTAGATAAACAATTTGAAGCAAATGAAACTTGGAATTATCATTGAAACAAAAGAATACGAAAAAGCATGGAATGCATTTCGCTTTGCAGTAACAGCCCGAAAAAAAAGGACACGATGTAAAAGTTTTTTTGATGGGAGAAGCGGTGGAATGCGAAGGGCTGATTCACGAAATTTATAACGTTGATGAGCAGTTGAAAGCTTTTATCAGTGTGGGCGGTGAAATACTGGCCTGCGGCATCTGTTTGACATCGCGACAACTCGAGAGTACCGAAGTATGCCCGATTTCAACCATGATCGACTGTGTTGCTTTGGTAGAGTGGACCGATAAAACGGTTACTTTTTAACGTTTTTCATTTATATCTTTTGAATAAATGATATTTAAAAAAAATCACTTAATTCGATGATATTATTGTTTATCATTAAATAATGTGATATTTTTAGGGAAAATTAAACGCATGATCAGTGTAATTACCGGCGATATTATCCAGTCAAAAAAGCTCGTTGCTGAAGAGTGGCTCACAAAATTAAAACACGAGCTGAACGAAATCGGCAGCCAGCCTGCAAACTGGGAAATATACAGGGGTGATAGTTTTCAGGTGGAAATCGCAGATCCCGGGCAGGCGCTGAAAACGGCCGTAAAAATCAAAGCCGCCATCAAAAGCATCCGGAAAGGAGATGTGCGCATGTCGATCGGAATCGGAGAGAAGACCTACAGTGCAACCCGCATCACCGAATCTAACGGAAGTGCCTTTGTTTACTCGGGGGAAGCGTTTGAAAAACTCGCGAAAGCAAAGCAGAACCTGGCATTTGCGTCCCCCTTTGAAACGTTTAATCGCGACATGAATCTCATGCTCCGGCTGGCACTTGTTTCCATGGATGCATGGACGGTCAATTCAGCAGAAATGGTTTACCTGGCGCTCGGGCACCCGGAAAAATCGCAGGCACAACTTGGAGATATGCTCGGAATCAAACAAAATGCCATCAGCAACCGGCTGAAAAGAGCTAACTTCGATGAAATACTTGATTTGCTGAACTGGTACAAAAACCGGGTAGAAGGATTAAAGTAGCGGCTACAAATTGTTGAATAAATGAAAGTTGAAAAGCACATCCTATGATTTTACTAAAACTCGTATTCGCACATTTATTGGGAGATTTTATTTTGCAGCCCGATGCATGGGTAGTAGCAAAAGAACAAAAAAAATGGCGCGCCTGGCAATTGTATGCGCACGTGGGCATTCATTTTGCCTTGATCTGCCTGTTTGTATGGCAGGCTGATTTCATTGCGTGGACTTTTTTGCTGACGTTTCTGCATTTTACAACCGATATTCTGAAATTGTATTTTCAGAAACCAAGCAGCAAGCGCACCTGGTTTTTTGCCGATCAAATCATCCATCTTTCTGCCATTGTATTGATTTGGGCCTGGAGCCAGTCTGTTTCGCTCAATGTATTTAGTATTCTCGGGAACCAGAATTTCCTGCTGCTCATCACATGTTTGTATGCTTTAACGCAACCTGTATCCGTATTGATCCGGATTATTATTTCAAAATGGACACCCGATACCGGCAGCAACAATACGGACTCGCTGGTGAGTGCCGGTAATTTTATCGGAATCCTCGAGCGTTTGTTTGTGTTTGCTTTTGTTATTGCCGGAAAATGGGAAGCAATCGGCTTTTTGCTTGCTGCCAAGTCGATTTTTCGCTTTGGCGATCTGAAAGAAGCCAAAGACAGAAAACTCACCGAATATGTGTTGATCGGTACGTTGTTGAGTTTTGGAATTGCCTTGCTGATGGGAATCCTGTTTAATTTCCTTCAGCCGATGTCGTTGTAAGCTCAAACAATTAGCCGTTTAATAAAGGCATATAAAATGCAAGAATGATTTGAATAAACCAATAAAATAACCTGTAATCAACTTACTATTATCATGAAACTAAACCACGTAACCTATCTCATTTTTAGCTTTTTTATTCTACTCGCCGCATGTAATAATTCAGCGAAACAAAACTCGCACAAAGCCGATGTAGTGATTTACGGCGGAACATCGGCGGCTGTTACTGCTGCCGTGCAACTGGCCCGGTCAAGTAAATCGGTGATTATTGTATGCCCCGACAAGCATTTGGGAGGATTAAGTTCCAGCGGACTGGGTTTTACCGATACCGGGAATAAAGAAGTTATCGGCGGTTTGGCGCGCGAATTTTACCAGCGTGTTTACGATTACTATCAGCAGGATGAAGCCTGGAAGTGGCAAACAAAAGACAGTTATGGCAACAAGGGGCAGGGAACTCCGGCAATGGACGGCGATAAACGCACCATGTGGATTTTTGAACCGCACGTGGCTGAAAAGGTTTTTGAGGATTTTATCAGCGAAAACAATATCCGTGTTTTTCGCGATCACTGGCTCGACCGCCAAAACGGCATGACCAAAGACAAGGCGAAAATCACGTCGATTCGCACACTTAACGGAGCAACGTTTAAGGCGAAAATATTTATGGATGCCACTTACGAGGGAGATTTAATGGCTGCTGCGGGCATAAGCTACACAGTTGGCCGGGAGTCGAACAAAAAATACAACGAAGAATGGAACGGCGTGCAGGTGGGAGTTTTACACCACGGCCATCATTTCGGAAACCTGGAGATCAGTCCGTATGTTATTCCCGGTGATCCGGAAAGCGGTGTTTTACCGCTGATCTCCACCGATTTCCCAGGAAACAAAGGAGATGCAGATCAACGTTTGCAGGCCTACTGCTTTCGCATGTGTCTGACAAAAACACCCGAAAACCGGGTTCCTTTTGAACGTCCTGCGAACTACGATTCAACGCAATACGAACTGCTGGTTCGGGTGCTGGACAGCGGTTGGCGCGAAACTTTCCATAAATTTGATCCCATTCCGAACCACAAAACCGATGTAAATAACCACGGTCCTTTTAGCTTCGACAACATCGGGATGAATTACGATTACCCGGAAGCGAGCTACGAACGCAGGGGCGAAATCATCAGGGAACATGAAAACTACCAAAAAGGACTTTTGTATTTCTATGCGAATGATCCGCGGGTTCCGGCAGAAATCAGGGAGGAAATGCAGCAATGGGGGCTGGCAAAGGATGAATTTGCCGACAACGGAAACTGGCCACATCAGATTTATGTGCGGGAAGCGCGCAGAATGAGAGGTGAGTTTGTAATGACGGAAAACGAAGTGTTGGGGAAAAATCCGGTTTTGGATCCCATCGGAATGGGCTCGTATACGATGGATTCTCACAATACGCAACGCTACATTACACCGGAAGGCTATGTGCAAAACGAGGGCGATATTGGCGTTCATCCAAAGCATCCGTACCAGATTTCGATGGGCTCGGTTTTGCCGCAGCAAAATGAATGCACCAATTTACTGGTGCCGGTTGCAGTTTCCAGTTCGCACATTGCATACGGATCGATTCGCATGGAGCCTGTTTTTATGATCCTCGGACAAAGTGCAGCGATAATGGCCGACATGGCTTTGAATAATAAGCAGGATATTCAGAATGTCGATTACGAAGCGGTAGAGAAGAAGCTGCTGGAAGCCGGACAGGTATTGAGTTACTAGGGCTTTGCCGGGATCTTGTCCATTGGATCAGAACATGTTGAAGTGTTGTCTGTTTTACTTACAGAAACAAAAAACAGCGGACATGAAAACATTAAGTGATCAACAAATCAGGGAAAATTTGCAACAGCTCGATTCTGCCTGGCAACTGGAAGGCCAGTTTATTAAGCGTTCGTTTCGGCTGAAAGATTTTACGGCAGCGTTTTCGTTTATGACAGCAGTGGCTTTACTGGCCGAAAAAGCTGATCATCATCCCAATTGGGACAACAGTTATAACCGGGTAAACATTGCCTTAACGACGCATTCAGCCGGTGGTTTAAGCGAAAAGGATTTTGATTTGGCTACAAAAATTGATGCGTATTTCCGTCAGATTTCATAACTCAAGGCAGGTGAAAATTCCAACGTTGGCAACTTTCAGGGTAATAATCCATAGCTCTTTTCGATTCTTTTGCGAAATGCTTAGTTTTGCGCCGCAATAAAAAACAACTATGAGATTAAACAAACTACTACCGGGGCTGCTTTTCATCTTATTGATTTATGGCTGCGGTGCTCCCAAAGTGTTGACCAACGCAAAAACCGAAGCGGAAACCTACGAAACAGCCGGAAACTTTGTTGCTGCATTGGCGCAGTGGAAGTCATTTATTGAATCCACACCATTGGAACAGATCGCGGGTGCCGACTTTGCGAAGGCTGCAAAACTGGCTTTCAAAGCTGGCGATTCGGAAACAGCCAAAAGCTGGTTTGATCAGGCCCGGTACAAAAATTTTGCTGATGCTGAAATGTATCAAACCTTGTCCGAAATTTACCGTTCAGTAGGTAATCTTTCCAAAGAATTATCGGCTCTGGAAAGCTATCATGAAAAGTTCGGAAGTAATAATACAACTGTAAACGAACGCCTTTTTCAGTTGTATGCTGAAATAAGTTCGTGGGAAAAGGCAAACGAACTTTGGGGAAAAATGAACGAGGCTTCAAAGCAAACTGAAAATAACCTGGGCACCTACCTGGAAGTAAATAAAAAGCTGGAAAATAATACCAGATGTGATTCGGTAGCGACTGCTCTTTTGAGTCTGAATCCGGATCAGCCGGAAGCGCTTGACTGGCTGGCAAAGAAATATTACTGGGCCGGGCAGGAGCGTTACGAGGTGGAAATTGAAAAATACGAGCAGAACAAAACCCGCAAACAATATGCGCTATTGCTAAAAGAACTTGACCTGGTAACGGCCGACTTCAAAAAAGCACTTCCGTACCTGGAAAAGCTGTGGGTACAAAAGCCGGGGAAAGAATATGCAGGTTATTTTGTAAATATTTACGCGCGTTTTGGAGACGAAAAAAAGGTGGATTTGTATCAAAAATATTTGTCTCAGTAGTTTCCGGAATATCAATAAAAACAAATGCAGCATAAAAAGGATATTCCTGATTGTGCTGCATTTGTTTTATCGATCGGTGGGTGAGTTACAAATCATCAGCCCAACCGCCACCGAGCGTTTTGTACAGGTCCGAATAAGCGGTCAGAACCCTTTTCTGAAGTTCAGAATAGTAAAGTTCAATTTCAAACAAAGTACGTTCGGCTTCCAATACTTCCAGGTAACTGGTTATGCCGCCGTCGTACCGTTGTATCGATAGTTTGGCAGCATTGTCGGAAGCACTCAGTTGCTTTTCCACCAATTGTTTTTCTTCCAGTAATGTTTGTATGGTTACCAATGCATCCTCCGCTTCGCGAAAGGCAGAAAGCACCGTTTTTTCGTAGTTCAAACGCATTTGCTCTGTTCGTTCTTTTTCGGCTTCAACTCTCCGCTTATTTTTACCAAACTGAAAAATGGGCCCCAAAATACCTGCACCTACTGATCCCATCACGGCGTCACCGGCATTGAACGATTCAAGGTCGGCGCTGGCCAGCCCGAATAAACCGGTTAGACTGATGGACGGAAAACGCAAGGCCTGCGCAACGCCAATTCGCGCATTCTGAGCTTTCAGTTGCTGTTCCGCTTCCAGAATGTCGGGTCTTCTCGCAAGCAACTGAGAGGGTATTCCAACGGGAATATTTTCCGGCGGTGTCAGCTTGTCGAGTTCTGATACATTGTCCAGCGTTTGCGGAGCTTTTCCGAGTAAAACACTTAAGGCATTTTCAGTAAATGCAATGGAGCGCTTGTACACGGGAATCGATGATGCGGCATAGGCTTCCTGTATTTGTGCCTGATTCAGGTCAATTTCCGGTACAATTCCTTTATCAAAACGTTCCTGAATTATTCGCAAAAACTCGGTGCGAGTTGCCAATGTTCGCTGGGCAATTACCAGCCGTTTTTTATAGTCGAGCAGGCTGTAATAACTTTCGGCTACACCGGCCACCAGGCTAAGCTGTATGGCTTTCAGCCCGTATTCGCCGGCGGTTAATTCAGCCAGGGCAGCTTCGTTGGCACGCCGGTACTTTCCCCAGAAGGCAATTTCCCAGTTGATATTAGCGGTTGCCGTTAACGACGCATTTGTATTTCCCGTAGGGAAAGCGCCCAATGTGTTGCCATACATTGTGTTTCCTCCGAGCGTAAGGGAAGGGTAGAGGTCGGCCTTCGCCATGCCCAGGTAAGCACGTGATTCATTTACCCTCGAAAGCGCCATTTGTGCATCCAGATTGTTGAGCAAGGCTGAATCGATAAGGTCTGCCAGAGCTTTGTCGGTATATATACTTTGCCAGTCGGGAAGCGCATTTGTGTCGGTGACTTCTGTTTGCACACGGAAGTTTTCCGGATTTTTGATTTCCGACTTTTGAAAATTCGGACCCACCATGCATCCCGTCATTATCACAAGGGATAGAATAATAGTGCCCGATCTTTGAAATATGCTTGCTGTCATTATTTTCAGATTTGTTGATTTATTGTCTCTTTTCCGCAGCCAATTGTAGCTTCTTCTCGCGTTTCTTTTCGTAGCCGGCCAGTTTGCCAATAAAGATGAAAAGCATCGGGTAAAGAAAAACGCCCAGGAAAGTGGCAATCACCATTCCTCCCATCAGGGCCATTCCCATTACTTTACGCGCTTCTGCTCCCGATCCCGAGGCTACAATCAACGGTAGAATACCCAGGATAAAGGAGAAAGCTGTCATTAAAATAGGGCGAAAGCGCGAACGGGCAGCTTCGATAGCGGCATCGTACAACGATTTCCCTTTGTCAAATTCCTCCTTGGCGAACTCCACGATCAGAATGGCATTTTTTGCCGCCATCCCGATCAACATCACAAAACTTACCTGGGCAAAGATGTTATTCTCGAACGAAGTGCTTAGAAAACGGGCACTCCAAAGCGCAAACAGCGCTCCGAAAATGGCAAAAGGTGTTCCGAGTAAGATACTGAAAGGCAACGACCAGCTTTCGTACTGTGCCGCCAAAATCAGAAATACAAACAAGAGCGAAAAAGCCATAATAATTCCGAGTGAACCGGAGGCTTTTTTCTCCTGGTACGACATGGCATTCCATTGGTAACCCATGTCTTCCGGCAGAACTTCTGCCGCCACTTCTTCCAGAGCATCCATGGCTTGTGTTGATGTATAGCCTGCGGCAGGCGTTCCGGTTATTTCCACGGCCCGGTACAAGTTAAAACGGTTGGTGTATTCAGGCCCCGTAACAGGTTCAACGGTTGCAAGTGTTGCCAGCGGAATCATATCTCCGCTGTTGTTCCGGATAAAGAAACTGTTTATGTCTTTTTCGGATAAACGGTATTGGTTTTCAGCCTGAATATAGGTTTTGTACTGCCGCCCAAAGCGCGTAAAATCGTTTACGTATGCACCGCCCATAAAAGCCCCAACTGTAGTATACAAATCGTTGAGCGAAATACCCATTTTCAATGCTTTTTCCTTATCGATATTTAAATACCGCTGCGGAACATTGGCCTGAAAAGTAGTAAACGCACTGGCAATTTCCTCTCGGGCACTGGCTGCCTGAATAAATTTATTGGCATTTTGAGCCAGGTAATCGGGGGTGTTGCCGGCACGATCCTGTAGCATAAAACTAAAACCTGAACCGTTTCCAAGTCCCGGGATGGCCGGCGGTCCGATGGCAAATGCCTGCGCTCCCTTAATTTGGGTGGCTAATTTGATATTGATTTCCTGCATCAGGTCTTTCACTGTCTTTTCGCGTTCATCCCAATCGATCAGATTTATAAACATAAAACCGGTGTTGGTGGCCATGGCTCCCGAAAGCAGGCTAAAACCGGTAGCGGTAGTTACGAATTCAATTTCAGGATATTCAGCCAGAATTCCTTCAATCTGTTTCGCCACCACATCCGATCGCTGCAAAGAGGCGGCATCGGGTAGCTGCATGTTCACAAAGAAATAGCCCATGTCTTCTTCGGGAATAAAGCCACCGGGAACAAGCTTGCCAAATAGTCCGGCCAATATGGTTAGCAAAACAATAAAAATAACTCCACGCTTAATTTTCCGGCTTAAAATGCCGGTCAGGGTCATATAGCTTTCGGTCGATTTCCCCATCCATTTGTTGAACTTGCCAAAAAACCAGCCAAGCGGGCCTTTGTAGGGCTTGGGCTCTTTTAAAAGAAGTGAAGCAAGCGCCGGACTCAGCGTCAAAGCATTAACCGATGACACCAATACTGACACCACAATGGTAATGGCAAACTGCTGGTACAAACGTCCTGTAATGCCTGCCATTCCGGCTACCGGAATAAATACAGCTACCAACACAAGGGTAGTTGCAATTACCGGAGCGGTTACTTTTCGCATGGCATCGAGGGTCGCTTCTTTGGCGTTCATTCCGGATTCGATGTTAACCTGAACCGCCTCAACCACCACAATGGCATCGTCAACCACAATTCCGATGGCGAGCACCAGGCCAAGCAGTGACAGTACATTAATGGAGAACCCTAGCAAAGGGAAAAAGATAAAAGCTCCCACCAGCGAAACCGGAATGGCAATGGTCGGAATCAAGGTGGCGCGCCAGTCCTGGATAAAAAGAAATACCACCAGAACGACAAGAATCAACGCAATGATAAGTGTTTCCACAATATCGCTGATACCTGCGCTAATGGCAGCAGTTGAATCGAGCGACACATCGTATTTTATTCCTTCAGGGAAACTGCCTGATAGATTTTCAATTTCATCCCTGACCCGGGAAGCCAACTCTACTGCATTGGAACCCGGAGCCTGATAAAGTGCGATGATGGAGGACTTTTTTCCGTTTAAGCGGTTGAACGTGCTATAGGTTTCCACACCCAGCTTAACTTCGGCAATATCTCTGAGTTTAACCTGAGAACCATCGGATTCTGTTCTTACTACGATGTCTCCGAATTCCTCTGGTGAGTTAAAGCGTTCGGGCATGCGCACTGTGTAGGTGAACTCAGTTCCCGGAGGAGCAGGTTCTGCCCCGAATTTTCCACCCGGAACCACTGCATTTTGTTGATTAATGGCAGCCAGAATTTCGGGAATCGTGATACCAATGGCAGCCAGCCGGTCGGGTTTTACCCAAATACGCATGGAATAATCAGAGGCACCAATAACATTTACACGCCCGACTCCGCGAATACGCGCCAACTGATCTTTGATATTGATAAGTGCGTAGTTACCCAGGAAATCCTGGTCGTACCTCCCGTCAGAGGTCAGGGTAATCAGCATCAGAACATTCGATAATGATTTTACCGTGGTTACGCCCTTTTTTTTCACCGACTCAGGTAGTTTGGCGGTAGCGGCCGAAACACGGTTCTGTGTAAGAACGGTGTTCATATCCGGATCAGTTCCCACTTCAAACGAAATCTGAATATTCATGGATCCATCGTTGGCGTTGGTCGATTTCATGTAGATCATGTTGTCTACGCCGTTGATTTGCTGTTCAAGCGGTGTGGCCATTGATTCTTCCACCGTTAGCGCATTGGCGCCGGTATAAGAGCCCCGAACCTGCACAATGGGAGGCGTGAGGTTGGGATACTGTTCAATAGGAAGGCCGTTGAGCATAACAAAGCCAACAATCACGATTACTATGGCGATTACCATGGCTACAATGGGCCTGTGGACAAAAAAGTTGCCTTTACTTTCCGACATAACTTCGATTTTACTGTTCGTGGTATTGACTGTTGAACTCAACTACGGTAGAGTTTACGATCATATCGTTTTTAACCTTTTGGAGTCCTTCGCTTATTATCCGGTCTCCCGCCTGCAGGTCATCCTTTATCAGCCAAAGATCTCCAATCTTGTTACCGGGAGTGATTTGGCGTGTTTCCACCTTGTTTTCAGAATTTACCACGAAAACAGAATATTGCCCCTGAAGTTCTTTTATACATTTTTGAGGAATGAGCAAGGCATCTTTATGTTCGATTGGAATGCGAACCTTCGCATATTGTCCTGGACGAACGATCCTGTCAGGATTTTTGAAATGCGTTTGTACCAGGATCGTTCCGGTGGTACTGTTTACTCCCCGGTCGATAAATGTTACCGAACCTTTGTAATCGTGTATGCTGCCATCGGCCAAAACAAGTTCCAGGTCTTCCCCGAAATAACGGGATTCATCAAAAATATCCTTGCTGTTATCGGCCATTTTAATTACCCTCAGGTATTGGTTCTCAGGCAAAAAGAATTCCACGAAGATCTCGTCCATTTTAGATACCGTATTCAATACAACGATGGGATACTGACCGACCAATTCTCCCACATCGGCCAGTGATTTTCCTATAATCCCGTCGATGGGGGACTTTATTTGGGTATAGCTTAGGTTAATTTTGGCGATTTCAAGATTTGCTTCGGCAGCTTCAACCATCGATGTAGCTGCATCGTATTGCAGTTTGGCTGCATCCAGATCGGCCTTACTTACAGCGTTTGATTCAGCCAGTGGCTTGTAACGGTCGAAATCGCTCTTTGCTTTGGCAAACTGCGACCTTACTTCGGCAAGCAGGCTTTGTTTGGCGGCAACTTCTGCCTCGTAGGCTTGCTTGTCGACTGTATAAAGGAGCTGCCCCTTTTTTACCGGAAATCCTTCTTTGAAATGTACACTTTCCAAATATCCCGGTACGCGGGCCCGGATCGAAATGTCCTGGTAGCCGGATACCTCTCCAACAAAATCTACTTTCTCTACAATGTTTTGTTGTTTTACGTTTACTACTTCTACATTAACGGGTGGCATTTGTTTCGTGCCAGCCTGTCTGCATCCAAAAAACGCGAATGCAATCATAAAAGCAAAGGTTAATCTGCTTTTTGTTAAGCTTGTTTTTTTCATTTTTTGTTTATTTATAGAGAATCACAGTTATAAGTTAGTGATTTTCTGAAATTCTGAACGCGTCAAAACAACATAAAATGAATATTATTTCAAGCTTTTGGGAAGTTTCCAGAAGCTGGATTTTGGATAATCAGAATCAGTAATAAGTCAGAAAAGATGGGAGAGAGACATCTCTTTTGTCTATTGATCCTGTTGCGCAATACGGGTTACTCCACCAGAAACTACGAATTTCATGACTTCTGCCGGTGATATGGAAAGTTTCTCCACGCGCTCGGCAGGCACCAGGTATAGTTCGCCGGAAAAGTTATAGGAGTGTGGAAAATAAACGGCAGTCATGTCTTTCAGCTCGAATTCTTCCAGCGAATCTTTGGTAATAAAACCCAGTTTCCAGAGATTGTTTTCTTTATTGAAGTGGACTTTTACGGGAACATTGAACTTTTTTTCGTTGCCCACAAAAGCAGAAAAAAGATCTTTAAGTGAGGTGTAAAGCAGGTTTAGCAGGGGAATTTGCTTGATAAAGGTTCCGCCAAGGCGCTTAATGGGCGACACAAGCGCTGTTTGTCCAATGAACCCGAGGATGGTAAGCGAAACAACTAAAATAACAATTCCGAGGCCCGGAATATGAACGCCGATAACGGGTTTTAAATTACTGGCCAGCCAGCCATCAACCGTTACAAAAACAGTGTAAAGAATGTAGATAATGATGGCTACCGGTGCTACCAGCAGCACTCCCTGAAAAAAATAACTGCCCAACTTTTTCATTTTCCTTATGATTATTCCGTTTTGTGAAAATACTCCATTTTTTACAAACATAAAATGGAGGTTGGTTTTAGGTCTGCTGAAATGTTGTTGCTAATTGCCAACTTCTTTTTTCGGGAAAAGCACAGAAAGCAAAATGCTTATCACCAGCACCGCTCCGATAAAATAAAGCGAATATTCGGGTTGAAAGCCCCAATCTCTCAGGTTTTTGTGAAACAATAATTTGGCTCCTACAAACACAAGCAATAATGCCACTCCCGGTTTAAGAAAGCGGAATTTGTTGATTAGATTGGCGAGCAGGAAGAACAGTGCACGTAATCCCAGAATCGCAAAAACGTTGGAGAAAAATACAATGTACGGATCGCGTGAAACAGCAAAGATGGCCGGTATGGAATCGAATGCAAAAATAAGATCCGAGAATTCGATCATGATCAGCACCAGGAAAAGCGGGGTGAATATCAGTTTCCCTTTCTCGCGAAACCAAAAACTGTCGTGCCCATATTCGGTGGTAACGTTGATGTGACGGCTTACCCATTTTACCAATTTGGAATCTTTGGGGTTTTTGGGTTTCTTGTCTTTTTCAAAGAGGATTTTTATGCCCTGATACAGAAGGAATCCACCAAAAATAAACAGCACCCACTCGAAACGGTGAATGATAGCCACACCCGCAAAAATGAACGCAAAACGTAAAATAATCGCCCCAAAAATCCCCCAGAAAAGAATGAGCTTATAATCTTTTTTCGGTACGGAAAATCCGGTAAGAATCATCATCATCACAAAAATATTGTCGATCGAAAGGGTCTTTTCAATAAAATATCCGGAGAGATAATTAATGGCCTGTGCTTTCCGGTATTCTGCCAGCATTTGGTCAAAAGTACTGGTTTTGAACTCAAGATAGGGATTGTAAAGTCCGCATATTTCGCGTAATTCTTCGGGTGTGGTAATGCCATGGAGCAAATGCCCAAAGTAAAAAAGAACAAAATAGAACGATAGTCCAAGAGATATCCAGACAACGCTCCACACGATGGCCTCTTTGGCCGAAATAATATGCACCTTCCGTCCTACAAATACAAGGTCAATCATTAGCACCCCGACAATAAACGCCAGAAATACTGCCATTGAAATAATTTCAATACTCATGATGGATATTTTACCGATTGAAAAAACCAGATAAATACACTGATTGTATGAAACTACTGTAAATGCTCCTTTAAAAAGTTCGTCATTTTCGTATACAGGTGCATGGTTGTATTTCCTCCGCGGATGCCGTGATCACGGTTGGTATACAGGGCCATGTCGAACTGAATACCGGCTTGTACCAGCTTCTCGGTCATTTCGTAAGTGTTTTGAGCATGCACATTATCATCGGCTGTCCCGTGAATAATCAGCAGTCTTCCTTTAATATCTTCCGCATGATTCAATGGCGAATTATCGTCGTATCCTCCCGGGTTTAACTGGGGTGTACGCATGAAACGTTCAGTATAAACCGTGTCGTAAAACCGCCAGTTGGTAACCGGAGCCACTGCAATACCCGCTTTAAACAGATCGCCGCCTTTTTCAAGCGAAAGCAAAGTCATAAAGCCACCGTAGCTCCATCCGTAAATGGCAATGTTCGATGCATCCACATAGGGGAGTGTTGTCAGATAACGGGCGGCTTCCACCTGGTCGTCCGATTCATATTTCCCAAGCTGCAGATAAGTAACTTTTCTGAAATCTTCGCCACGCGCCGCCGTTCCCCGTGGATCGACACACACCACCAGAAAACCTTCCTGTGCAAGGTAGTGGTTCCAGCCA
>JBKDZK010000985.1:0-2039 GCA_047971205.1 Draconibacterium sp. | reverse complement strand
GCCTGGGTGGATCAGCAGGTGCTGTTTGAGGCGCCGCACGAAACCTACCGGACCACCCGTCATCACTACGGTTGCCGGATTATTTTTGACCCGTGGGGTTATCTGTATTTTGCCATTGGCGAACGCGGAACCGATATTCATGCGCAGGACCTGGCGCGGCCCAACGGGAAAGTTCACCGGATCTATAAAGACGGCACTGTTCCGGCGGATAATCCGTGGTTTGATGCGGAGAATTCTATGCCGTCGCTTTATTCGCTTGGAAACCGGAATATCCAGGGAATGGCGATTCATCCCGAAACAGGGCAGCTTTGGGCTACCGAGCACGGCCCGATGGGAGGCGACGAACTGAACCTGATTGAAGCGGGGAAAAATTACGGCTGGCCGGTCATTACTTATGGACTGAATTACAACGGAAGCATTGTTTCGGAATACACGCGCAAGCCGGGCTATGAGCAGCCGGTTTATTACTGGAAGCCTTCCACGGCGGTTTGTGGCCTCGATTTTTACCGGGGCGATTTGTTTAAAAAGTGGAAAAACAAATTGCTGGTGGGTGCATTGAAATACGAGGAGGTAAGCTTGCTTGACATTGAGGGCGACCGCGTAATGCACGAAGAAGTGATTGTGAAAGGGCAGGGGCGTGTTCGGGATGTTTCTACCGGCCCCGATGGAGCTATTTATGTGGTGTTGAACAAACCCGATGCTGTGATTCGTTTAACGCCCAAGCTGGATTGATCCGCTGGAGGAAAAGATAAAGCATAAAAAATCCGTCTTTGGAATTCTTTGGACTACCGGTGTAGCAAAGATGTTTTCCAAAGACGGATTTTGTTTTTTATACGGGTCTGCCTCTATTTGAATGCTTTCCCGAGGCGGTTCAAAGCTTCTTCCAGCGTACTTCTTGGGCAGCCGATGTTGATACGCAGCCAGCCTTCGCCACCCGTTCCAAACCTGCCGCCGTCGTTTAGTGCCAGCTGTGCCTGTTCGATGGTGAATTTCATCAACTCCTCGTTTTTCATTTTGTAATCGGTGAAATCGAGCCATACCAGGTAGGTGCCGTCGGGTTTCATCACTTTCACCCGTGGAAGGTGCTTTTCAACAAAACTTTCGAGCAATAGATAATTGTCCCAAAGGTAGCTTAGCAGTTGATCGAGCCAGTTGTCGCCATGGGTGTAGGCGGCTTCGAGCGCAATCGATCCAAATATGTTGCCCATTCCAAGAAGCCCCACTCCAAGGTGTCTTTCGTAGCGTGCAAACTTATTTTTGTTCGGAATGATAACAAGTGAAGATGAAAGCCCCGCAACATTGAATGTTTTGCTGGGTGCCATCGTAATCATGCAATTCTCTTTAACTTCTTCCGAAAGAGTGGCAATCGGAATGTGCTTGTGTCCTTTGTAAACCAGGTCGGAGTGAATTTCATCCGAAATAATCATGATGTTGTTCTCCACGCAAACCCTGGTCAGTCCTTCCAGTTCTTCGCGTGTCCACACCATGCCTCCCGGGTTTTGCGGATTGCAAAGCAACAGTAGTTTGGTGTTGGAATCGATCTTGGCTTTTAAATCATCCAGATCAAAAGTATAACGGCCGTTTACCAACTTTAGCGGGTTTTCGATGAGTTGGCGTTTCGTGCCTTTTACACAGTCGAAAAACGGAAAATACACCGGCGGTTGAACCACCACTCCGTCGCCGGGTTTGGAGAAAGTCTCGATACCCATTGTCAGGCCGGCCACTACTCCGGGGCTAAACGAGATCCATTCTTTTTGAATGTCCCAGTCGTGCCGGCGTTTCATCCATCCGATGATCGCGTTAAAATAAGAGTCGGGTTTAAACGTGTAGCCCAGTATCTCGTGCTGTGCTCTTTCCCGGATGGCTTCCATTATAAAATCGGGTGTGCGGAAATCCATGTCGGCCACCCAAAGCGGAAGCAGGCCGGGCGATTTGAAATAAGTTTCCAGCGCGTCGTATTTCAAGCAATTGGTTTCTTTGCGCTGAATAATTTCATCAAAATTGTACGTCATCATTTTATCCTTTCTTCTGATCGAATT
>JBKDZK010000984.1:0-5897 GCA_047971205.1 Draconibacterium sp. | reverse complement strand
CTCCGTCCGCGTCGTGTACCGGGTTTGTTCGCAACTATTATCATAAACTTTTTACGGAAGACGAAGTCAACCTGGAGAAATCAAAGGCGATAAAAAAACGTCTTTTCGAATTCTCTGATTTTATGATCAATCATTTACAGATTTCTGAAGTTGGCGCAGTTTTTAATCATAAAGTTACTTTTCACGATTCGTGTGCCGACTTGCGTGAGTACGGTATCAAATCAGAGCCACGGCAGCTTTTGGGAAAGGTAAAAGGACTGGAGTTGGTTGAAATGGAAAAGCTAGAAACCTGTTGTGGTTTTGGAGGAACCTTTGCGGCCAAATTTCATCATATTTCTTCGGCAATGACCGAGCAAAAGGTCGAGAATGCGCTAAAAACCGGAGCCGAGTACATAGTTTCTACCGAGGCTTCCTGTTTAATGAACATGGACGCCTACATTCGAAAACAGAATCTTCCCATCAAAACCATTCATTTGGTTGATGTACTGGCCACCGGCTGGTAAAAACAATATATATTGCACATGGATGCACCTGTTCTCACGTAACGTTTTTCTAATCAACAATTGAGGTGCTAGTCGCAGTAAGCAGTTACAGTTTTTGTGAAAACCAAGGAATAAGCAGTTGCTTACAATTTAACAATATTGCAATTTTCCAGTTTAAAAATCGCTCGTAGCTCACAGCTTACGGCTCGCAGCTACTTCTAAAACATCTGCATTTTGTGCAAACGGGTATAGCGGCCATCCAACTTCAATAGCTCTTCGTGCGTTCCCTGTTCCACTATTTTCCCTTCGTGCAATACACAAATCATATTGGCATTCTTGATGGTTGAAAGCCGGTGTGCGATCACCAGTGAAGTACGGTTCTTCATCAGGTTTTCCAGGGCTTCCTGCACCAGTTTTTCCGATTCGGTATCGAGCGCCGAAGTTGCTTCATCCAGGATTAAAATCGGAGGATTACGCAGGATGGCACGTGCAATGGATAAACGTTGCTTTTGTCCGCCCGACAGCTTGTCGCCACGGTCGCCGATACGGGTATCGTAACCATTTTCGGAAGCCATGATAAAATCGTGCGCATTCGCAATTCTGGCAGCTTTTTCAACGGCTTCCTTTGTCGCATTCTCCACGCCAAAAGCAATGTTGTTAAAAATGGTATCGTTGAATAAAATCGGTTCCTGGTTTACGTTTCCAATCAGGTTGCGCAGCGATTTCAACTTCAGGTCGCGGATGTCAATTCCGTCAATTTCAATCGTACCTTCCGTTATGTCCCAAAACCGTGGA
Source organism: Draconibacterium sp. (assembly GCA_047971205.1). GTDB lineage: Bacteria > Bacteroidota > Bacteroidia > Bacteroidales > Prolixibacteraceae > Draconibacterium. Next base: position 4,620 of record JBKDZK010000984.1, on the reverse strand, counting down.
AGAAGGTCGACCATGGTGGTTTTCCCGCTTCCTGAAGAGCCCACCAGGGCAACGGTTTTTCCTTTTTCAATTTCCAGCGAAACATTGGACAGAACCTCTGCTTTGTCGTACGAGAAACTTACGTTTTTATAAGCTATTTTATTATTAAACGATTTAATGTTCTGTGCCCCGGGTTTGTCCTTAATGGTTACTTCAGCAGCTAAAACATGATCGATCCGGTACATCGAGGCCAATCCTTTTTCAACGCTGTAAAGGGCGGTTGAGAATGCTTTGGCCGGATTGATAATTCCGTAGAAAAATACGAGGTAGCCAATAAATTCTGCAGCAGAAAGCGATGACCTTCCTTCTCCCAGAATAATACTACCGCCATACCACAAAACCACAACGATTACAATGGTTCCTAAAAACTCGCTGGCAGGATGTGCCAGGTTGCGGCGCCACATCAGGCGATTCATTATCGAACGGTAATTCCCGTTTTCAGTCTGGAACCGTCCGATGGCTTTTTCTTCGGCATTAAATGATTTGATGATGCGTAAACCCGACAGGTCTTCTTCGATAATGGTAAGAATTTCGCCCAGCTTGTCCTGCCCTTTGGTGGATACCCGTTTCAGGCTGCGACCAATCCGCCCAATGATTATCCCGGTTATGGGCAACATAATAAATACAAACAGCGTGAGCGACCAGCTCATGTAAATCATAACGCTTAAAAAAACGATGATCAGAATTGGGTTCTTAATCATCATCCCCAGCGAATTGGCAATCGAGTTTTCGACTTCCTGCACATCGCTGGTGATGCGCGCCATAATATCGCCTTTGCGTTCTTCCGAGAAATAGCCCAGAGGAAGACCAATGATTTTTTTATAGATCAGTGAACGTATATCGTAAACAACGCCGTTACGCAATGCAATCAATACAAAATCGGCCAGGTAGGTGAAGCCTACTTTTAGCAAAGTGGCAACAATCAGAATAATACCGATTAATACCAAGGCCCGCTGCTCACCTTGGTCAGCAATCAACCGACTCATATAGTAATTAAAATTGTCGGTGATCGAATCCATCGACAGGGCCAACTCCGTTTTTTCGGTGACGATTTCTTCTGTTCTGAAAAGAATCTTCAAAGCCGGAATAAGCATGGCAAAAGAGAAGGCTCCGAAAACAGCGCCTAAAATATTGTAGATGATATTCATAACGACGTTCCACTTATAAGGCGGCACAAATCGTTTCATGAGTTTAAAGAATTCTTTCATATATATAAAGCCAGAAGTTGCAGCTAAAAAACGAGATCTTCTAATTATTGTTTTAAAAAACAGAGCAGCGAAAAAGTTTTCACCGCTCCTGTTCTCTTATCTTATTGCGGGATTAAAAAATACCCGTATAATTCTGCGGTGTTATCGCTTTTAATTCCTCTTTTACTGAATCACTAACGTTCAGTGTGTCAACAAAATTGTGAATGGCTTCTTTGTTGATCACTTCGTTTTTGCGAGTGAGGTCTTTCAGCGCTTCATACGGATTGGGGAAAAACTCGCGGCGCAGAATGGTTTGAATGGCTTCAGCTACCACTGCCCAGTTGTCTTCCAGGTCTTTTTGAATAGCCGCTTCGTTCAGCAACAATTTGTTCAAGCCTTTTAAAGTTGATTTAATGGCAATAATGGTGTGCCCAAACGGAACGCCGATAAAACGCGTAACGGTAGAATCGGTAAGGTCGCGCTGCAAGCGTGAAACCGGAAGCTTTTGTGCCAGCTGCTCAAAGCCTGCGTTGGCAATGCCAATGTTACCTTCCGAGTTTTCAAAATCGATCGGGTTTACCTTGTGCGGCATGGTTGACGAGCCCACTTCTCCCTTTTTGATTTTTTGTTTGAAGTAGTTCATCGAAACATACGACCAAATGTCGCGGTCCAGATCCAGGATAATATTGTTAATGCGCTTCAGGGCATCGAAAATAGCGCTGTGGTTATCGTAGTGCGAAATCTGGGTAGTGTATTGCGAACGGTGCAAACCCAGTTTTTCTTTCAAAAAGCTGTTGGCAAATTCTTCCCAGTTAATGTCGGGGTAAGCCACATAATGTGCATTGAAATTACCGGTGGCACCTCCGAATTTTGCATCAATGGCAATCGATTTCAGGTGTACCAGTTGCACCATGATCCGCTCAATAAAAACCTTGAATTCTTTTCCTACTTTGGTTGGCGATGCCGGTTGCCCGTGGGTTTTGGCAAGCATCGGAATGTCTTTCCAGTCGTTTGCCATGGTCAGCAGTTTCTCAATCAACTCCTGTAAAAGCGGGTAGTATTCTTCTTCCAGTGCATCCTGAATGGATTTCGGAATGGAAGTGTTGTTGGCATCCTGCGAGGTAAGGGCAAAGTGAATAAACTCTTTGTATTTACCCAGGTCCAGCTTGTCGAATTCTTCTTTAATAAAATATTCAACTGCCTTAACATCGTGGTTGGTAACGCTTTCAATCGATTTAATGCGTTGCGCATCTTCCAGCGAAAAGTTTTTGTGTAATTCACGCAGCTGTTCCAGTTTTTCGGCAGGAATATCTGCCAGTTGCGGAAGCGGTATTTCACAAAGAGCGATGAAATATTCGATTTCGGTTAATAAGCGGTATTTTATCAGAGCAAACTCACTGAAATATTTGTTCAACCCTTCCACTTTATCTCTGTACCTCCCGTCAACCGGGGAAATTGCTGTTAATGCAGATAATTCCATTTTCTTTTGAATGATTAGGTCGCAAATTTAACAATTTCGGTCAAGTACACATATTGATACCCGAAGGATTTAACATTCTCACTTACTGATCAATCCAATATTCCGGGAATTGGACTTTCGGAGAAAAGATTCAGGATGCTTTTTATAGGCTTGTTTTCTATTTTATTAAAGAGTTCATCGCTTCTGAATCGATGATAATTTCTAACTTCGTAAAAAGGATGATGAGCTGTTCGACTTTTGCGGTGTATCTGTTTGAAAGTCAGTGAATGGTTCAACGGCTAAAATATTAGTACAATGATGAAACGTTACGGACTTTTACTTCTTCTCTTGCTTTCGATTGTGGTGTTTGCGCAGGAAACCCAGAAAAAACTGGTGTATAAACTGAACATCAAACAGGATATTTCGCCGGGTACGCGGCGGCAGGTGGCGCAGGCGTTTGAGGCTGCCGATTCGCTAAAAGCCGACATCTTTTTGATTCACATGAATACTTACGGCGGAACGGTGGTGGATGCTGATTCCATTCGTACGATGATATTGCAGAGCAAAATTCCGGTGTATGTGTTTATCGACAACAACGCCGCTTCGGCAGGTGCGCTTATTTCCATTGCCTGCGACCGGATTTACATGCGGCCGGGCGGAAGCATTGGCGCCGCCACGGTGGTGAACCAAACCGGGGCAGCCATGCCCGACAAATACCAAAGCTACATGCGCTCGACCATGCGCTCCACCGCAGAAGCTCACGGAAAAGACACTGTGATAACGGCCGATAATGATACGATTATTAAGTGGTTTCGTGATCCCAAAATTGCAGAGGCCATGGTGGATGAACGAATCTTTATCGAAGGTATATCGGATACCGGGAATGTGCTCACTTTTACCCCGATGGAAGCCATGGAGCATGGTTATTGCGAAGGCATTGCCGAAAGCGTTGATGAAGTATTGCACCAGGTGGGAGTGGAAGATTATACGCTGGTGGAATATGAACCGTCGTGGCTCGAGAAAATTATCGGTTTCCTGGTTCATCCAATGGTTTCGGGATTGCTGATCATGGCCATTATCGGGGGTATTTATTTCGAAATGCAAACACCGGGTATCGGATTTCCGCTGGGGATTGCGGTGCTGGCCGCAATCGTGTACTTTGCGCCGCTTTACCTCGAAGGGTTGGCGGCCAACTGGGAAATTGCAGTGTTTATCGTTGGGGTGATCCTGGTCGCGATCGAGATTTTTGCCTTGCCCGGCTTTGGCGTGGCCGGATCTCTGGGTGTTTTGCTGATGTTTGCAGGACTTGTATTGAGTTTGATCGACAATATTCATTTCGATTTTGAAGGCGTGGAAATGCGCAGAGTAGGAGTTGCCATTACAACCGTTGTCCTGGGCGTATTTGGCGGATTTATCTTGTCACTTTATCTCGGCCGGAAAATGTTTACAGCCGAGAAAGGGATGTTTAAAAATTTCGCGCTAAACACTGTTCAGCATACCAACGAAGGCTACATCAGTATCGAACCTGCGGTGCTGGCATTGACCGGAAAAAGCGGAACGGCGCAAACAGTGCTTCGCCCCGGAGGAAAAGTTGTAATCGATGCGGAGGTGTACGATGCGGTTGCCGAAACCGGTTTTATCGACTGCGGAGAAAAAGTAGTGGTTACGCGGGTAGAGGCCACCCAGATTTATGTGGAGAGGGCGGAAAACGAGTAATTACTATGAAATTGAACCGTCAAAAAAAAAGCGAAAGAGACAATAATATAAATTGCACCCTGTAATTCAGATGTTACCGCGTGTTGTTGTTGCGTTGGTTATGCTCCAATCTTTCCATTATACAAATCAGAAATAGGAAAAATCATATCGTAATCGTTCCAGTTTAAATTTCCATCAGTCAACGAAAAATTTGAGAATTCATTTTCATCTAAATATTTC
>JBKDZK010000983.1:0-2215 GCA_047971205.1 Draconibacterium sp. | reverse complement strand
TTCTCAAAAAAGGTTTTATCGTATGTAAATAGAAATTCACTATTTATGTCAAACTCATAATAATTGGAGGGATAAAACCCACCGTTGACATAACCTGCCCTATAACCAACAAAACCTTTCGGTCGTTTTTCTGCCACGTAGCGATTAAACCAATTGACACTCGACCGTACAGACAGTTTTAAGTCAGGAGTGATGTCAAATAACAACTTCGCATATCCATAAACCACATCTTTTTTATATTCTTGTAGAAACTCATTTGCGATGTAATATGGGTTGTTGTAGTAAGCATAATTGTAGTTGCGCTGTTCTACTCCTTCCTTTCCGGGTATCCAATATTGCTTTAAATCACGAACATCCACATCGGCACTCATCCATACCATTATGTTATACATATTGTTGTCAGAATAGTAACTTGTTCTGGGATAATTGTCTGTGTACTGCTTATTATAAGTCATTGCCGCCTCCATAGTAATTAACTTTGAAAGACGCTGCCTACCTGACAATGAAACAGTAGTGGCATCTAAGCGTGCATTTGGGTCTATCCCTTTCTGCCCGAGTTGTGTTAACGATAAACGGAAATCCCCTCGTTCATTGGTGGCACCTATAGAAATATTGTTTGAAATAACATTTCCTGTCCTAAAGAAATTTTCAATATTATTTTTCCCTCGTGATATGAAAGGTATCGGAACTCGCTTACCGGTAGATGGATCAATAGGACTGTTCCACTGAGGTAACTCTACCCAGCCACTCTGGGTATTTTGATCTTTCTGGTCTAGACGTGGCCCCCAGGCATATACATCAGAGTCATAGGTACCTCCACCTGCGCCATCTACATAAGCAAATTCTCCCCAATCTCCTTGTCCATATTTAAACTGGCGTTCGGGTTGATATACAAAATTTGGCTGAAACATGAACGAAGAGTTCACACTGACCTCAACTTTCGATTTCCCTCCGCCTCGTTTGGTGCTAATCATTATTGCTCCATTTTGTCCTCTTGAACCATACAAAGCTGCAGCTGCCGGTCCTTTAAGTACTGTCATTTCTTCAATATCATCAGAATTGACATCCCAAAAGTTGGTCTCGCGCGGTATCCCGTCTATTACGACTAATATATTTGAGTTTCCACGTAAAGTAATAACCGGATTCTCAAATAATCCCGGTTGGTTTTTAATAGTAAGTCCCGATACTTTACCTGTAAGAGAGTTTAATACGTTAGGCTCCTTTGCCGTTTGCAAAGTTTCGCCCTTCACTTCTTGTACAGCATAACCGAGAGCTTTCTTTTCCCTTTTGATGCCCAAAGCGGTCACTACGACCTCATCGATGCCAACGGCATCGGCCCTCATAGTAACATTGATCTCGCTTTGCGGGCCTGCTGCTACTTCCTGCGTAAGCATGCCCACAAACGAAAATTGCAAAATATCTGTTGGTGCAACACCCGGGAGGTTAAAATTACCTTCGATATCAGTAACCGTTCCCCGCGTAGTACCTTTTACAGCGACTGTTACGCCGGGCAGTGGTTCTCCGCTTTCATCGGTTACTTTCCCGCTAACGGCTTTTACTTGTGGCTGAATCTCCACGACTCCCCCAGGATTTTCAAACCTGGTCTCTTTTCGGATGGCAATCGTATTGTTCACCTGGCGGAAAGCCAACCCGGTTTGGTTCGAAACCTCGGATAAAATATCGAAAACCGAACCATCGGCAATTTTGCATTTTACCCGGTAATAATCGTTACGGACTTGGTTGTCTTCGTAAAAAAAGGTATAATCGGTTTGATTTTCAATCTCTTCAAGAACCTGACCCAGGTCGTTTACTTTCTTTTGAATAGTGATTATTGTGCTTTTGATCCCCTGCCCGTTTGAATCGGATGCGAAGACCCAACTGACAAAAAGCGTCATTACCAGCATAAAACATGTTAAATTCATTGCCGCTTTTTTAAGGTTATGCTTATTCTTCATACTTTTATTTGTTTTTTACAATTAATGTTTGTTTAAAACCGCTACGGTCGAAGCGGACCTGAGAAATCATCTTCGGTTTGTAGCAAAATTTAGATTTAGAACAGTAGCACAATATTATGGTGTTGCTGTTCTTTTTTGTTAAGTTTAGTTGTTGTATTATCCCATATTTTTCTTGTTAAATGATTAAATAGATTTGCCAAGTATTATTCTGTTGTTTATCTGTTTATATGTGCAATTCAGCGAAAATGAGAGTACGTTTA
>JBKDZK010000982.1:0-2881 GCA_047971205.1 Draconibacterium sp. | reverse complement strand
GCATTCTTCACCGATTCTGATGTAAACCAACAGGAACTTAACCAATACACAAAACGACGAACACAAATAAGGTGGGCATAAACCAATGCCAGGGAGAAAGCCGGCTCCTGAACAATCCGGTGAACCACAAAAAAACAGAAAGGAGCTACTCCGCAAAAATATAATCTTTCGCGAATTCAAGTGACCGCAAAAACCGTGGAATGGAATAGCAATGCCCTTTTGCATAAATCATCAAAACTCAAATCCTAAAATTTGTTCTCACCGAATTACTGGACAATTTTTTGTAATTTCGTTTCCACAATATTTTTTTTATGGGTTATAAAGTTAAGATATACAAATCTGTTTATAACCCATTATTTTTTTATTTCGTGGAATTTGTCGTACACCCGTTAACACTCAAACTCACCCTTTCATAATCAATTGATTTAGTGATCGATACCTATATCATTCGACTCCCGCCAGCTCCACGAAAAAAGTCTGTTAGCCAGTTTTACTTTACCGGCTAACAGACTTTTTCGAAAGATATCAATCAATTCTCTTAAAAGCGCACCTCGATAGGAGAAGACAAAGTTTTTGCTTCTTCTTTCAGATAACCTTTAAAACCGTCTTCGGTTTTCCATTGGTCTTTTTCCAGTCCCCAAACCGCTGAGAAATAATGACGGGCCGGTTTATTGGCTTCCGCTTTTTGTCCGGTGTAATATGTTTCCGAAATAATATTGCTGAATCCTTTTTCAACTACTGTCTGGTATCCCAGTTTAAAGAAATTAATATCGGTAGTACGGCCAATTTTTCCTGCTTCTGCTTTGGGAACCAGCACTGCCATCCCCAGTTCATCGTTGTTCAGCGATTGAACATCGTGGGTGCCAATGCATTCAAAATCACTGCCTTTGAGAGCAAAGGGTTCGCGTTTTAACATGCTGGTTACAATTCCGGTTACAATCTGTGCACCTTCCGGCAGTCCTTTTACCGTAACATCCGACTGAAACCAGTATTTCCCGGGATAGATGCTTATCCTTTCCGTTGCCTCCAGGTTATCTCCATCAACATGCCAGCCTTTATAAATAAGGTCGAAAACCGAGCGAACAGGGCCTTCCGAAACTTTCTGATATTCGTAAACATCGGTTGATCCGAGCCGGTACAAAGAATCGTTTTTCAGCAACGCAATTCCGCCCGATCCCAACGAACTTCCACAATGCAACACATCCATTCCCCAGTCATTCAACGAATGATAGTCCTTAATTTCAGGAGTATGAATTTTATCGATGATCATTCCGGGCTTCAGTTTTCCAAATAAGTCTTTTACGTTGCGGCAATCGAAATAAACCCTGAATGCGATTTTATCATTCTCCCAACTCACGCTTTCGCCCTGTGCAATAATTTTAAAAGGCTCGGTAGCAGGAATGGCAGTGTAATGGTCGACTTCTTTATATGATCCGTCTTCCTGGTGAATTCCCAATCGTAAGTTGGTACGTTTTTCGAAAGCGGGATACTCATTTCCCTGAATCATTTCGAGTACGGCACTTTTTTCCTCATTGGCTTTAAAATTGAGCAACACCGCTACTTCGTCCCATTTTCCATCACGGTTCATATCGTCCACCTGCGAAGGAAGAGTTTCCTCCCCCACTCTGAATATGGGCAAAAATCCTTCTTTGATTTCGACATTCGCTGCCACTTGTTCACGTGTTAAAACCACCACCTCATCCGAACGATCTTCCGGAACAGGGTTTACAAAAGAAATACGGTGCTCCTGTTTACACGACAGAAGCGTAACAACTGCAAGCAGCAACCAACCAACCTTTGTGTTCATACTATTTTATTTAATTAAGAATAAGTTTCAAAGTTAATAATCTCGTTTTGTAAACACGAGTCCAAATATCAAATTAATGATACGATGAAATCCCACGTCATCAAAATCTCGTGAAATATAATTGTTTTTGGAGACCGAATAGTTACGATTTTTTTGAACCTGGGAAAAACAGTTTACGTTCTGCTATATTGGTAATCTTAGTGAATATAGAAAAGGCCATCCAAAATAAATCGGACGGCCTTTTTTCACACAATAAAACGTGAATTATCTATTCACTAAAACCTCTTTTTCGTATTTCTGAATTTCAGCAATGTAGTCGGCACCAACCGGAACATTCTCCTGCAAGCAGTAGTAATCCCAAACAGCGCTGAAGGGCATTGTTTTTAGCTCTTCGAGCATTGCCAAACGTTCGAAATTCTTGCCTGCTTCTTCCAGTTTCACCAGGTCATTGGTCGGTTCCAGTGCAGCAATCAGGAAAGCCTTTTGTGCAGCACGGGTCCCGGTTACATAAGCCCCAATCCGGTTAATCGAAGCATCGAAGAAATCGAGCCCGATGTTTACACGGTTCAGAAAGTTGTTTCGCATAATTTCGGAGGCAATCAATTGCACATCATCGTTTAAGGTCACCACATGGTCGGAATCCCAACGAATCGGACGCGTAACATGCAGCAACACCTCATCCACAAATTGGAGTACCGACGAAATCTTATCACCCACCTGCTCTGTGGGGTGAAAATGCCCGTTATCCAGGCAAATCAAAATATTGTTGGTGATGGCATATCCCAGGTAAAAATCGTGTGAACCAACGGTCATCGATTCCACACCGATTCCAAAAAGCTTGCTTTCCACGGCATCTTTCATGTTCTCTTTTGGGTATTTTTCCGCCATGGCTTCATCCAGCGATTTTTTCAAATTGGCACGGTAACCGTTTCTGTCCACCGGCGTGTCTTTTGATCCGTCCGGAATCCAGGTATTGTGCACACAGGCTGTTCCCAGTTGTTTTCCAATCTCGGCAGAAATAGCACGGCAACGCTTTACGTGTTCCACCCAAAACTTACGGTTCTCTTCGTTTTT
>JBKDZK010000981.1:0-6741 GCA_047971205.1 Draconibacterium sp. | reverse complement strand
ATCTAAACGACCCTAATGGAGATATGGTCGCTAAAATGAACGAACTGCGTTCAAGGGCTGCAATGCCCGATTTAACGGAAACACTACTTACCGAAGATAAAATCCGCCAGGAAAGACGAGTTGAACTTGCCTTTGAATCACAGGTTTTCTGGGACTTAAGAAGATGGCGTATTGCTGTGGGAGAACTGGATGGTACAATAAGGCACAGAATGCATTTTAGGTACGATTACGATGCCGGAACCTATACCATTGCAATTGCAGATGGAGACAAAGGCAGGATAAGATCACATACCGAACGTAACTATTATTACGCTTTAGGATTAGGGAAAATTGCCGATAACCCAAACCTGGTAGAGAACCCGGGATACTAGATTATCATAGTTTAATTTGGACAGATAACGATCAGGGGCCGTATACCACGGCCCCTGGTTTACACTTGCTTGCAAAACTGATTCGCGTGATTGAATTCAATCGAAAGTATCTTAATTTATCTGTTTGTTAAATGATTAGGGGTAATTTTTATCTTGTTTAACTTTAAATGTATGAGAAAAGCGTTTTTATGTTTATTTGTGTTAGGTCTCTTTGGAGTGTCATTCGTTGCTCCAAAAGAGGAGTCTGTCCCAAACCTGATACTGATACTGGTGGATGACATGGGGTACGCCGATGTTGGATTTAACGGATGTACTGATATTCCCACACCCAATATCGATAAACTGGCTGAAAGCGGTGTTCGTTTTACAAACGGATATGTAAGCTATTGCGTTTGTGGTCCCAGCAGGGCAGGCCTGTTAACCGGGCGTTACCAGGAACGTTATGGGTTTGGACGAAATCCATTATTTACACCCAACGATCCTGAAATGGGATTGCCGTTGAGCGAAGAAACACTTGCTGATGCGTTAAAGCAGGCCGGATATAAATCAGTTGCAATTGGGAAATGGCATTTAGGTGCGCATGAATCTTTACACCCACTAAAAAGAGGATTCGACGATTTTTATGGATTTTTAAGTGGGGGACATCGTTATTTCCCGGAAGAACTTACACTTGAAAATGAATTTGAAGCAAAATCCCAGGGAGATGGTTACCGGACAAAGTTACTGCGGAACCACGAGCGTGTCGAAGAAACAGAATACCTGACTGATGCTTTTTCAAGGGAAGCTGTTTCATACATCGAACAAAATTTAAATTTAGATGAGAACACGATTGTTGTTTTTCTTTCGGATAATGGAGGCCCTGAAAAGACAAATGGTTCAAATAATGGCATATTGCGTGGCCAAAAGAGCGATCTTTTTGAGGGAGGCATACGTGTTCCGTTTGCAATAAAATGGCCGGCAAAAATTCCGGCAGGAATGGTTTATGATAACCCGGTTATTTCGATGGACATATTTTCAACAATTATAGAACAAACAGGTAACCCAATTCAGTTAAAAAATACACTGGATGGAACTAACCTTATACCATATCTCACAGGAGAAAATAAGTCGTTGCCCCACGATCAGTTGTTCTGGCGTAAATTCGATGCACGGGATTATGCGATTAGGCAAGGCAATGAAAAATTGTATATAAAAGGCGGATCAGAGAAAATGCTATTCAATCTAAGTGCCGACATTTCAGAGGAGAATAATATTGAAGGAACAAATAAGGAGCGTTTTCAGCAATTGTACAACGAGTTTACCAATTGGGAACAACAGTTGGAAGATCCTGTTTTTATGGGATTAATGCAAAACAAAGAATATAGTGACTTGCACCCCGATCGTTTTGAGCGTAAAGTAAAATAGACATAAACTAAACCTAATGAACCAATTGAAATATTTATTTATTGCACTGTTAACATCGTTTTGTTTTATACTGAATGGACAAAACGATTGGGAAAATGAACAGGTAATCGGGATCAATAAAGAGCCAGTTCATTCAACTTTCTTTCCATTAAGCTCAGTTGATGAGGCGTTTAAAGACGGGATGAACTCGCAGTGGGTGAAACTGTTAAACGGAAACTGGATGTTTAATTGGGTTTCCCGGGCAGAAGACCGGCCCACAGATTTTTTAAAGACTGATTTTGACTTTTCCGGGTGGAATGAAATTCCGGTTCCTTCAAGCTGGCAAATGCAGGGCTACGGTAAACCCATTTACACGAATATAACCTATCCGTTTGATAAAAACCCTCCAAAGATTTCAGGAATAAATAATAACCCGGTTGGCTCTTATATTAAGAAATTTACTGTTCCTGAGAATTGGGAAGGCCGCGAAATCTTTATTCATTTCGATGGTGTTTCATCTGCATTTTACATTTGGGTAAATGGTAAAAAGGTAGGCTATAGCCAGGGGAGCTGTACACCGGCTGCATTTAACCTCACCTCTTATTTGAAAAAAGGAGAGAACAAACTTGCCATTCAGGTTTTTCGATGGTGCGATGGCAGCTATCTCGAAGATCAGGATGGCTGGCGTTTAAGCGGTATTTTTAGAGATGTATATTTATATGCAACGCCCAAAATGCAGATCCGCGATTTTTTTGTGATAACTGATCTGGACAAGAAATACCAGGATGCAGAGATCAAAGTCAAAGTCAATCTTAAAAACTATGCAGGGAAAGGTTTTAAAAACGGTTCGCTTAAGTTTTTACTGATGGATTTGGAAGGAAAGGAAATCGAAGTAAACGGAGAGCAACAAATACAGCTTCCGGTTATTGAGCCGGATAAAGATGAAGAAATCATCCTTTCAGGTAAAGTGATGAATCCTTTAAAGTGGACTCATGAAACTCCTGAACTATACAAAATTGCATTAATCCTGGAAGACAGCAAAGACAGGGCAATCGAAGTTGTGGCCTGTAACATCGGTTTTCGTGAAATAGAAATAAGAAACAGGGAAATATTACTAAATGGCAAACCTGTAATGTTCAAAGGAGTAAATAAGGTAGAGCATCATTATTTATATGGTAAATATGTTCCCCGCGAATGGCTGGAAAAGGAAGTTGTGCTGATGAAACAGAATAACATTAATTCAATCCGTACAGCACACTATCCGCCAGATCCGTATTTATGTGATTTATGTGATAGATATGGTATTTTACTGATTGATGAAGCAAATGTGGAATCGCACGGTATGCGGTATGGAGAAGAATCGCTGGCCAAAGATCCGGCCTGGGAGAAGGCACATGTACAACGCTTGCGTTCGATGCTACAGCGCGACAAAAATCACCCAAGTGTTATAATGTGGTCGCACGGAAATGAAGCCGGTAACGGAGTAAATTTTGTTGCTATGAACAACGAAGCACACCGACTTGATCCGACCCGGCCAACACATTACCATTTTGCTGAATTGCCCGTTTCTTCAGATGTAATTGGGGGCTGGAAAAGAGGGAACAGCCCGGTATGGCAGGGTCGATACCTCGAAGTTACAGATCTTTATAAATATGAGTACGCCGATGATCCACGTCCTTTTATCCTGAATGAATATGCACATGCCATGGGTAATGCAATGGGAAACCTCAAAGAGTATATGGAAGCATTTGAAGAGGTGGATGGCTTGTGCGGAGGTCATATATGGGATTGGGTAGATCAGGGAATACTGCAAATAGCAGAAAATGGTGAAGAATATTTTGCTTATGGTGGTGATTTTGGTGACGAGCCCAACGATCGGAATTTTTGTCTGAATGGAATTGTTTTTCCCGATCTGAAAGTTTCTCCGAAAACCATTGAAGTAAAAAGGGTTTACCAGGATATTGGCTTTCGGTTGAACGGGAGTATTCTGGAAATTCAAAATAAATTCCAGCATGTTAATCTTAACAATATTACTTTTTACTGGTCGGTTCTTGAAAACGGAACAATAATCGATCAAGGCAAATTTAAAAAGAATGTAGGAGCAGGGATGGCCGGAAATGTTCAACTGCCAATCGATCCGATTCAGTTTGATGATACCAAAGAATACCTGCTGAATATTTCTGCAAAAATGGATGAAAAAGCATTGTGGTCTTCCGGTAATTTTGAAATTGCTTTCGACCAGATAATTCTTCATCCCTGGAGCTTTAAAAAAACTAATGTTTCAGAAGAAGACATTACTGATATAAAAGAAACAGCAGATGATCTTGTGATTGCAGGTAAAAATTTCTCATTCAGTTTTGATAAAAAGAACGGAGTTATAACAACTTACAAAACAGGTGGTATAAACCTTATTGAACAGGGGCCTGAATTGCAGGTTTGGCGTGCACCAACAGATAATGACGGATCGTATTTTCCTGAAGAAGACAATAAACGACAATGTAAATTGTGGCTCGATGCCGGCCTTCAGGAAATGACTTCGAAAGTAAAAAGCTACACCCGGAAAGATGATGGTGAAAATAATGTATGTTTCGAAGTAGCTTACCAAATGGCTAACAGTAGCGGAACAGCAGGGTTTGATTATACCGTGGAATACATAGTTACATCCGGCGGAAAATTCAGTATGAAAATAAGTGTCAATCCTTTTGGTAATCTTCCTAATCTACCCCGGCTGGGAATGCAAATGATCTTTCCGGATTCGTTTCAGAACTTTTCTTGGTATGGTAAAGGGCCTCATGAAAATTATAACGACCGGAATACTGCTGCCCTGATTGATTTGTACAGGGGGACGGTTGACGAACAATTTACAAATTACATAGTTCCCCAGGAAAATGGGAATAAAACAGGAGTACGTTGGGCGAGACTGACAAATTCAGCAGGAGTTGGGCTAAAAGTTGCAGGAGATGTGCCTTTGGAAACTTCAGTTCATCATTTTAGCACGAAAGCCCTGTCCGATGCAGTGCATACTTACGAACTGAGTAAGGAGAACAAAACCTACTGGAATGTTGATTACCGTCAGGGAGGATTGGGAGGTAACAGTTGTGGCCCCTTGCCGCTCGAAAAGTACATTTTAAAACCGGAACCGGTGAGTTTCACATTATTTTTCGAGCCGGTAAATAAATAGAACATGTATGTAGAGGTAAGATGGTTTTACAAAAAATTATAAAACGAATCTATATACTGAAACAAATGAAGCGAAATATTCTGATAGTTTTTATTGTAGCAATTGTATTTCATTTAGTAGTGGTTTACGATACGGTGGGGCAGTCAACAACATCTAAACACCCTAATGTAGTGTTTATAATTTGCGATGACTTAAATGATTACGAAGGTGTTTTTGGTGGTCATCCCCAGGTTAAAACTCCAAACATAGATAAGCTTGCTCAATCAGGTATTTCATTCACCAATGCACATAGTAATTGCCCGGTTTGTGCTCCTTCGCGCAACAGTTTATTTACAGGCGTTTATCCATTTGTTTCCGGCGATTTTGGCTGGACAGCTTTAAAAGACCTGCCTGGACTGAAGAACAATAAAACCATTATGGAACTGTTCGCCGAAAACGGTTGTCATGTTATGGGAAGTGGAAAGTTGCTTCATCACCACAGAAAAGATTTTTGGCAGGAGTGGGGGATTAACATCAACAATTATGGTCCGGTAGCTTTTAACGGAATTGAACCGGTTGGCCACCCCTCTGTTCCTGAACCATACCGGAATATAGGCCCTATAGATGGTTCTTTTGCGCCTTTGTGTGATGACCTTTTTGCTGAAGAATCGCTCGGTTTTATCCGGAAAAACAAGGATAATCCTTTCTTTTTGTATTTACCGTTCACCATTCCTCACGGTAAATACCAGGTGCCCGACGATACGCCGTATTCAAATGAAAACTGGACAAAAAAACAAAAGAATTATGCAGCGATGATAACCCGAATGGATAAGGATATCGGCCGCATATTTTCCTTGCTTGATTCACTTGATCTGGACGAAAACACCATTGTTTTTTTTGCCAGCGATAATGGAGGAGTAAAAGAAATCAGTGATTTTTTTGAAAGCCAGAGCCCCTTTCACGGTAACAAAACCGACTGCTACGAAGGAGGAATCCGGTCGCCGTTAATTGTGCGTTGGCCCGGAAAAATTATGGCAGGTTCAAAATCTGATCATGTTTCTGCATTTTGGGATATGATGCCAACATGCTGTGAATTGGCGCAAACATCAATGCCCGAAAATACGGATGGGATATCCATGCTGCCCGAATTACCGGGGCAAAAACAACTTCAGCACAAATGAATGATGAGTGTGAGGATTCAGAATATTTTATACACTAAACCATGAATAAACTTATAATCATAATTATTGTTTTGCTTTTTATTTCCTGCTCAAAAGAGGAACTGCCGAAACAGGTTTACTTCCTGAATAGTGAAACAGGCAGCGATAATAACAATGGCAAGTCACCTGAAACTGCCTGGAAAAATTTTAGCAGCATAAATAAAATCGAACTAAAACCGGGTGCTAAAATTTTGTTGGCATCGGGTTCTGTATTTCAAGGGGGATTGGTATTGGAAGATGTTTCAGGAACCACCGATGCGCCCGTTGAAATTAGCATGTACAAAAGTTCTGAGAATGCTAATTTGCCGCTTATTGACGCAAAAGGATTTGCCAACGGAATTACCCTTTTGAACTGTAATAATGTTGTGGTATCTGATCTGGAAATTACCGGAAATGGAAGAGGTGTTGTTCAAGCAGGAAATAAAGGACAAAGTATGCATTGCGGAGTGTTGGTAACAACTACAACCGAAGGGATTTATGAAAATATTCAGCTAAGGAACCTAAAAATACGCGATGTCTTTTTTGAAGATGCCGGTTATAAAAGAGACAAGAATGAAGTCCGCACTGCAAACGGAACTCAAAGTTATGGATGGGGAATTCGTATTAT
>JBKDZK010000980.1:0-1961 GCA_047971205.1 Draconibacterium sp. | reverse complement strand
CCGGTGGGGGCAGTGGCCGGAAGGGCTGATGTGATGAAAGTGTTTGATCCGCACGAAAAAAATCTGCTGTTGCCACATTCCGGAACTTTTTCTGCCAATCCGATCACTATGACTGCCGGCTACAAAGCCATGCAGTATTTCGACAAAAAAGCAGTAACAAAACTAAATGCGCTTACTCAAAAGGCAGTTAGTCAGATACGCGAAGCCATTCAGTTGGCCGATGTTCCCGTGTCGGTAACAGGCGCCGGATCGATGTTCCGAATGCATTTAAAGGCAACTCCGCCCACCACTTACCGCGAAGCTTATCTTTCAAAAGAAGCCGGTGCTTTGGTAAAGGAACTGCTGGATTATATGTATTACGAGGAAAAAATACTGATGATCAATACTTTTTCGTGCATGCTTTCAACGGTTATGACGCAAAAGGAAATTGACGGCTTAGCTGAAGGTTTGTTCCAGGCTTTCAAAGCCTTCAAACCAAAAATTGAAAAACTGAATACTAAAAATAAAAATTGAGCTTGAAGCTAGTGGCTCGGTGCTCGTAGCTAATTAAGGATATGAAAGAAGTTTTTATATGCGATGCCATCCGAACTCCGGTGGGCAAATACGGAGGAGCCTTATCGTCGGTACGTGCTGACGATCTGGCGGCGATTCCTTTGAAAGCCATTTTCGAGCGAAATCCGAACCTGGATAAATCGGCCGTAGATGATGTGATTTTTGGATGTGCCAACCAGGCCGGAGAAGATAACCGCAACGTAGCGCGAATGGGACTTCTGCTGGCCGGATTTCCTGAAACCGTGCCCGGTGTAACAGTAAACCGTTTGTGTGGCTCCGGAATGGAGGCAATCGCTTTGGCCGCACGTGCCATTCGTGCAGGCGAGGCAGAACTGGTAATAGCCGGCGGCGTGGAAAGCATGTCGCGCTCGCCTTTTGTAATGCCCAAGCATACCAGTGCTTTTTCACGAGAGGCCGAGGTTTTTGACTCGACTATCGGTTGGCGTTTTATCAACCCGGAATTTCAGAAACAATTTGGAACCGATGCGCTGATTTGTACGGCAGAGAACCTGGCGGATGAATACAAAATAAGCCGCGAAGATCAGGACGGCTTTGCTCATCACAGTCAGCAAAAAGCCGACGATGCTCAAAAGAACGGTGCGCTGGCTCACGAGATTGTTCCGGTTGTTATTCCGCAGCGAAAAGGCGATCCGATTGTCGTGAATACAGACGAACATCCAAGACTGACTTCGCCGGAAAAACTGGCTTCGTTAAAGCCGGTGATGCGGTCTGACGGCACAGTAACTGCAGGAAATGCCTCGGGAATAAACGATGGTGCAGCAGCTTTGGTCATTGCTTCAGCAGAAGCGGTTAGGCGTTTTAACCTGGTTCCGAAAGTGCAGATTTTGGGAGCGCAGTCGGCCGGAGTTCCTCCAAGGATCATGGGAATCGGACCTGTTCCCGCGACTGAAAAACTGTTCAGGCTTCTGGGAATGTCAATGGAGCAAATGGATATCATTGAGCTGAACGAGGCATTTGCAGCGCAGTCACTGGCCTGTATCCGTCAGTGGAAGCTGGATGATCTTGATCCGCGAATCAATCCGCTGGGAGGTGCCATCGCATTGGGGCATCCACTCGGTATGTCGGGCGCTCGCCTGGTAACTGCCGCTTTTCATCAACTGGAGCACAGTCGTTCAAAATATGCACTTTGTACCATGTGTATTGGTGTTGGGCAGGGGATTTCAATGGTCGTCGAAAAACTTTAGCAGAAAATCAATCCATCAAAAAAATAGAAAAAATGACACAGGAAATAGATTTTAAAGCAGTATTACAGGAACTTGGAATTGAATCGGTGAACCCGGGAGTTTGCACGGGAACAAAGTGGAAATCAACCACGGGTAAATTTATGGAGTCGTATTCGCCTTCTGACGGAAAACTGATTGCCGGCGTGCAGCAATGCGGCATTGAAG
>JBKDZK010000979.1:0-3964 GCA_047971205.1 Draconibacterium sp. | reverse complement strand
TTGTTTCCCAGTAAAAAAGGCAGCAGGCTGACCGAACTTTAAAAGCCAATATCGAAAAATATTTTACGAAAAATCCATTGATATCGAATAAGTTCTAAAAACAGGGTTTCGTCATTAAAATTTTAAAATTAGCTTTGCACCGAAAATATTTCATTCTCTTGAATAAGTGCGAAGTACAGTTTTGCGTTTCTTCTTAGAAAAGTGAGTGAAGTAACTAACTATCCAAAGTTGCCTGAAAGTAATTCAAATATTCAGTCATTGGAATTCCTGTTGTTCAAAGCAGGAAATGCCCAGGTGTTTGAGAGAATTTTCAAATCCAATTACAATAAAATCACGGGCTTTTGTAACCAGTTTATTTTCGATCTGGACAAATCAAAAAGCATTGCCCAGGAGTCGTTTCTGAAACTTTGGCTCAACAGGGAAAAAGTGGAAACCGCGAACGGCATTTATTCCTTTCTGTATACCGCTGCCCGGACAGAGTGTCTGAATTACCTGCGTCACAAGAACATCGAAGGCAAATACCACCAAAAGAGCATCGAAGAAAAAGAGCTTGTTCTTTCACACGACATTTTAAGTTCTTTTCAGTTGAATGAAATGGAATTTTCGGAATTGGAAGAAGCCATAAAAAAAGCCATTGAAGAACTGCCCGAAAGATGCAGAGAGGTATTTATAAAAAGCCGCTTCGAGGGGAAGAAAAACCGTGAAATCGCGGAAGACTTGGGCATCGCTCTTAAATCGGTTGAAACCAATATGACGCGGGCCCTGAAGTTTTTACGAAAAAGCCTTTCTGAGTACCTCACCATCCTGATTGCGTTATTGCTCAATTTATAAAAATGCTCCCATCTCCCCTTCCATAAAATACTAAAAACGAACATTCACCAATAAAAAACAGCACTAAATGAAAAAAAATTATCAATCGGTACAGGGTATACGCCCGCTTGAGTGTACAATAATCACAGACCAGTAATATGGATTACAATACCATCATAAAATATTTACAAGGACTTGCTTCCGCCGACGAAAAGCAGCAGTTTTTTGCCTGGCTGGAAGAAGATCCGGCCAACAAAAAAGAATTTGCCGAATTAAAAAAGATATGGGCACTTACCGAGAAAGGCAAAGAGGATGAAAACTCGGCCTATTTACAGTTTCGGCAAAACGAAAACAGGAAGAACAGACGCATCGGATTCTTTAAGGTATTTAAACAGGCAGCTGCTGTCATCGTTCTAATCGGGTTGGGAGCCGTTGCTGCTCAGTTGCTGAAAAACACCGAAAAAGAACAGGAAATATATGCGGCCAGCTACAGCGTAAAAGCTCCGCTTGGGCAAATGACCAACCTTGAATTGCCCGATGGTACCATGGTGGTGTTAAACTCGGGAAGTACCATTAGCTACAAAAGCAATTTTAGCTACGGAAACCGCGAAGTTACACTGGCAGGCGAGGCATTTTTTGATGTACAGAAAGACAAGGAATACCCTTTTGTGGTAAAAGCACCGCTTCTGGATATTAAAGTATACGGAACCTCGTTTAACATTGAAGCCTACCCCAACGAAGAAAGCTTTAGTGCCACCCTGGTAGAAGGCAGTGTAAGCGTTATGAATAAACGCGGCGACGAGCTTACCTTATTAAAACCGGGAGAAAATGCGAGCTTACTACAGACAGCCGACAAGCAGTTGGTAATCAAAAAGGTGAATACTGAAATATACACCTCCTGGAAAGAAGGACTGATTACTTTCAGAAATGAAAAACTAGAGGATATCGCCAGGAAACTTGAGCGCTGGTACAATGTGGAGATTGTGATTCGTGACGAAAAACTGAAACAGGAGCGCTATTTTGGAACCATATTGAAAAACAAACCAATCGACCAGATACTCGAAGTATTTAAACTGACCACTTCGCTGGAATACGAAATTATCCCCCGGGCCAACCAACCAACATTGATATACTGGAACTAAAAACAATATTTGATTAAACCGAAAATACCTGCTTATGAACAGAACGAATACGTCCTAAAAGAAACAGACCGAAAATACTGGCTATATTTTCAGTCTGCTCAAAAAGGTTTGTGCGCTAACACAAACCAATCGTGATAAACAATGCTATCGCAAGCAAATCATTTACCAAAAACAAATTTATGAAAAAAAGTAACATTGCCACGAAAAGGCAAGGGCAAATTAAACTATTGAGGATTATGAAGATAACGGCGATTCTTCTTTTTGTTTTCACTTTCCAATCCTATGCGAGTTCTTATGCACAATCTACCAAGTTAAACCTGTCGATGGAGGGAATAACTTTTGAAGAATTCATTGAAGAAGTGGAAGCAAAAACTGAGTTCTTTTTCATGCTGCGTTATGACGAAGACATTCTGGACAAGAAAATAGATGTAATATGCAAGGATGCACAAATTTCGGATATCCTTGACGACATACTGAAAAATACCGGGTACAGTTACAGCATTATCGACAAATACATTGCTATTTCAAAAAAGCAGGCTGACCTTAAAGGCTTACAGCAATCAAGAATATCGGGTACAGTAACCGATAACGAAGGCCAGCCACTTCCCGGGGTTACCGTTTTAATCAAAGGAACAACAACCGGTACCATATCTGATTTTGAAGGAAAATACGTACTTACCGATGTGCCTGCCGAAGCAGTTTTAGTATTCTCGTTTGTGGGTATGAAAACCCAGGAGATTGTACACGGGAATCAAACTACAATTGATGTGAAGTTGCTGGAAGATGCCATCGGCTTGGAAGAAGTAGTGGCCATCGGTTACGGAACTCAAAAGAAAGTAAACCTTACCGGTGCCATTTCCAATGTAACCGCAAAAGAACTGGACGCCCGTCCGATTACCAACATGTCGGGTGCACTTTCAGGATTGGCTACCGGTGTTTACGTATCGCAAGGCGATGCCCAGCCGGGTAAAGACGGCGCTACTATACGTATTCGTGGTGTAGGAACATTGAACGATTCCAACCCGCTTGTTTTGATTGACGGAATCGAATCATCGATGGGCGACATCAATCCCAACGACGTTGAAAGTATTTCGGTACTGAAAGATGCTGCTTCATCAGCCATTTACGGATCGAGGGCAGCTAACGGAGTTATCCTCATCACGTCAAAAAAAGGCCAGGTAGGCCACTTAAAAGTTACTTACAGCGGCTATTACGGTGTTCAGTCGGTGACCAAGAAAAAAGACTATGTAACAGACTTTGCCACCTACATGGAACTGGGGAACGAAGCATATGCCAATGTTGGCATGGCGCCTCTGTTTGCCCAATCGGAAATCGACCTTTGGAGAAGCTCACCCGATCCGGTTTTAACACCCAATGTTGACTGGGTGGACGTTTGGTTTGGCGATCCTGCCGCTTTGCAGTCGCATCACCTTGGTTTTTCGGGAGGAACAGAAAAAACACGGTACAACTTTTCGCTGGGTTACCTCGACCAGAAAGGTATTACACCCGATACTTGGGCCAAACGCTACAATTTCCGTATGAACTGGGAAGGCTCAATTTTCGACAACCTGAAAGTGGGAACCAACATGTCGGGTTCGTGGAAAGACCTGGAAGACCTTGACTGGGCCGAGATTTTTCATCAAATGCCGGGTATTCCTTACGAACGCAACGAAGACGGACGCTATGGTTATGCACAAGCATTGGGAGCCGGAACTGTAAACAACCCAAGAGCTCAGTGGGAAAGCCGTAATGCTTATGAACGTCAGATTCGTTACCTCGGAAAATTCTATGCAAACTGGGAAATTCTGGAAGGCCTAACATTTTCTGAGAACATAGCGATTAACTACAACAACCTGTCAAACCGTAGTTTCCAGGGCGAGGTTGAATTGTGGAACTTCAGCGAAAACATGGTAATGCGGAAACTGGGAAATCCGGAAACAGCCAACAACAGCAACAACGAAAACTTTACGGTTACCAATTACAGCACGCTGAATTACACCAATACCTTTAAG
>JBKDZK010000978.1:0-2338 GCA_047971205.1 Draconibacterium sp. | reverse complement strand
GTAACAGATTTGTGGTAAAATCCATTAAGATACTGATTATCAGGGGTTTAAACAAATATTTTAATCACTTATTTTACTTATTTTCAGATAGTTATACACATTTTTAACGAAGTATTGTTATTAAAATTAACAAACAATGTTACAAACAAAACAAATTCAGAAATTATTGGGAAATGATGAATCACTGCTTGATTTTTCATCTCCAAAAATTAAAAAAGAAGCAATCACAGTTCCTTCCAAGGAAATGGTTGATAACGTTTATATGCCATCTGACCGCAATAACCGGGTATTGGGAAATTTAAACCGATTGTATCATTCAGGGCATCTTTCGGGCACTGGCTACCTCTCAATTCTGCCGGTTGACCAGGGAATTGAGCATTCTGCGGGAGCTTCGTTTGCAAAGAACCCCATCTATTTTGATGCTGAAAATATTGTAAAGCTGGCTATTGCCGCCGGCTGCAACGGGGTTGCTTCTACATTGGGCGTGCTTGGTATTGTATCGCGCAAATATGCCCATAAAATCCCGTTTGTTGTTAAGCTGAACCATAATGAGTTGCTCAGTTTCCCAAACACTTTTGACCAGATTCTTTTTGGATCTGTTGACCAGGCTTACGAGATGGGGGCTGCAGGGGTTGGGGCTACCATTTATTTTGGCTCTCCTGAATCCAATAGGCAAATTGTAGAAGTCAGTAAAATGTTTGCCTATGCACATTCCAAAGGTTTGTTTACAATCTTGTGGTGCTATCTCAGAAACAGCGATTTTAAAACAGATAAAGATTACCATGTTTCAGCCGACCTCACCGGGCAGGCTAATCATCTTGGTGTTACCATCGAAGCCGATATCATTAAACAAAAACTTCCCGAAAATAACGGCGGTTACAAGGCATTGAATACCGATGGAAAAAAATTCGGAAAATACGACGAACGGATTTATTCTGAATTAAGTTCCGATAATCCCATCGATTTAGCGCGTTACCAGGTAATGAACAATTATGCAGGACGAATTCCTTTGATTAATTCTGGTGGTGCTTCGGGAGATAATGATATTGCCGATGCTGTAAAAACAGCAGTCATTAACAAACGTGCCGGTGGAAGTGGGCTAATACTGGGAAGAAAAGCTTTTCAGAAACCATTTGAGGATGGCATTTCCATTATCGAAGCTGTTCAATCAGTGTATTTAGATGAAAAAGTAACAATTGCGTAATCAAAAACAGTCAAACAGAAAATGCAAAATTATGGCAAAATTAATTTTAATCAGGCACGGACAATCCCTGTGGAACCTTAAAAACGTATTTACCGGTTGGGTTGATGTTCCTCTCTCTTCCAATGGAATTGTTGAAGCAATAGAAGCCGGAAAACAATTGACAGACATACGATTTGATGTTGTGTTTACTTCGGTGCAGGTACGCGCTATAGAAACTGCTATGCTGGCATTAGCACAAAACAAAAGTGAAAAAACACCGGCAGTTATTCATTCTGAAGGGAAAATGAAAGACTGGACAACTATTTACAGCGAAGAGATGAACAAAAGCATTATTCCCGTTTTTCATGACTGGCACTTAAACGAACGCTATTATGGCAAACTTCAGGGAAAAAACAAAGCCGAAACAGCCAAAGAGTACGGTGATGAACAGGTACATCAATGGCGCCGGAGCTACGATTCTCCGCCACCAAACGGCGAATGCCTGAAAGACACTGCCGGACGGACTATCCCTTTTTTCAAAGAACAGGTAGTTCCGCAACTGGAACAAGGGAAAAATGTGTTGGTATCGGCACACGGTAACAGCCTGCGTTCGATTGTAATGTATATTGAAAACCTGACAAAAGAGGGCGTACTTAGTCTGGAGATTCCCACCGGAAAGCCGCTTTTTTATGAAATGAAAAACGGAGAGTTGAAAAAAAGTAGGACGTATTAAGACCTTAACAAACATAATATGAAAACGCGAAAAATTTATTTTTTGCTTGTTTGCCTGTTTATGGCAACAACTCTTCAGGCGCAAATACTTACCGGTCGTGAAATCATCCAAAAAGTGAAAGACCGCCCTGACGGCGACACCCGTTCCTCAGAAATGACGCTGAAACTCATTAACAAACGAGGGAAAGAGCGTGAACGTAAAGTCATTTCCTATTCGATGGATGTAGGAAAAAACAAAAAAGACCGGAAAACCCTGATGTTTTTTCAATATCCCGGCGATGTAAAAGGTACAGGTTTCCTCACCTGGGATTATGACGAAATTGGGAAAGACGACGACAAATGGCTGTATCTTCCAGCTATGAAAAGAACACGCCGTATTAGCGGCTCATCGGCCAAAAAAGATTATTTCATGGGAACCGATTT
>JBKDZK010000977.1:0-2156 GCA_047971205.1 Draconibacterium sp. | reverse complement strand
ACAATGCAAATCTAATGGACCAAATGCTCGAACTAATCGCTCATCGCGGGCCGGACGGAGCAACACAGGTAAAACACAATGATTATACACTCGGGCATCGGCGTCTTGCTATTATCGACCTGAATACCGGCGATCAGCCGATTTACAATGAAGACAAAAGCATTTGCATTGTATTCAACGGCGAAATATACAACTACAAAGAATTAAGGGCAGAACTGATTCAGAAAGGACATCTGTTCTCAACACAAAGCGACACAGAGGTTATTGTTCATGGTTTTGAAGAACAGGGCTCTTCATTTTTTTGCCGCTTGAACGGAATTTTTGCCTTTGCCCTTCTCAACATTTCAAACAACACCATTTTTCTGGCACGTGATCATTTTGGGATAAAACCTTTGCATTACTTTCACATCGATAATTTTCTAGTTTTCTGATCAGAACAGAAATCCATGCTGCTCCATCCAAAAGTTCCGAGAAAATTAAACAAACAAGCATTACACCTTCAACTTAACCTTCGTTATACACAAGGAGAACAAACGTTGTTTGAAGGAATTAAGCGTCTGCCACCGGCTCATTATCTTAAATTTACCAATGGGAAAGCTGAAATACACAAATACTGGGAACTGCAATACAATAAGGTAAATAGCAGGATAAGTGAACAGGAAGCGATTGAGGGTATGCACTTTCATATCCGACAGGCCGTCGAACGGCAACTGATCAGCGATGTACCTATCGGAGTTTATCTTTCAGGTGGCCTCGATTCTTCCACGATAGTTCAGAAAATGCATGAAATAGGGGTCCCCGAAATCAATACCTTTACCCTCGGGTTTAACGAACCAACCGATGAATTCCCCGATGCAGAAAGAATAGCCAGGCATTTCAATACCAATCACCACACCTTAAGCCTGCAAATGAATCCGTTGGAAAAATTCCCCGAAGTTTTGTGGCACGCTGAAGAACCCAAGATCAATCTCTTGCAAGGCTTTAATATGTCGAAATTTGTTAGCCCGCATGTGAAAGTTGTGCTTGGAGGATTAGGAGGAGATGAGCTTTTTGCCGGCTATGACATTCATCGGCTCACCCATCCGTTTAACTGGTGGCATACAAACATGCCCAAATGGATGCAAAAAGTGGCACAATTTAAATCGAACATTCTTTTTAAACTTCAGAACGGCTCAGGAACACTTTCGCTCGATGAATACCGCAGGGGAGTTCAAATGTTACTTGCACTGGGCGACGTAGAAAAATTTTACCTCATTGTAAGAAATACGTGGGATTATGATAATCCGTTTTATAATAAAATATATTCACTGGCTTATGCCGAAGAAGCCCTGAAGCTAAAAAAAGTACAGCAATATTTTGATGGACTTTTTGAACGGGCCAGCGATTTGAAAGCCCTGGAACAGGTTCTTTTCGTTGAGATGCAAAGTAAAATGGTGAACGATTACTTATTAGTGGAAGACCGGATGTCGATGTCTAATTCCGTGGAAGAACGTGTCCCTTTCCTTGACCTTGATTTGGTGGATTTTGCCAATACCATTCCGCTTCATCTGAAAATAAAAAATAATCAGACCAAATACTTGTTCAGAAAAACAATGGAGAACCATTTACCCCCAAAAATCATTACCAAAAAGAAATGGGGCTTTACGGTTAATCCGTACCTGCAATTCAAAAAAGACCTGAAGACAGTAGCCCAAAACATCCTGACCAGAGAATTTGTGGAAGAACAGGGAATTTTTAACTACAATTACCTTCAGCAAATTATGGATTACCGCCCGCATCCCAAATTAAGATGGCATTACAATTACCTGTGGGTGGCAATGGGGATTGCCATCTGGCAAAAAATGTTTATCGACAGCGATAGCTTTTTGAAACGTGATTTCGACCTGGAGAACTATTTTAACCGATAGCATTTCTCAGAAACGGATGATAATCACCTTTTAGTCCTATTGGCTTTGTGTTGCGCACATAATCGGTTAAAACAATGCTTTCACGTGCATCGTCAATGCCAAAACCATTTCCACTCAGGATATTTTGATAGGTTACGGTGTGCAGGTCGGTAAATCCGCCACTAAACTCCACCTCATCGCCGTTCACGGTTATCGAGCGAAATGTTCGCATACCGCGACTGGTAGCATATTCGGGCAGGTCGTTGGCAT
>JBKDZK010000976.1:0-1613 GCA_047971205.1 Draconibacterium sp. | reverse complement strand
AGCAAGTACCCACAAGTGCCAGGTATCAAATTCCATAAGCTATTTGCTAAGTTGGTTTATAGTTTTTATAAAATGTTTCACACGTTCCCGTTCTACTTTGTTCTCCCAGTTTCCGTCTTTCTTCAGCGACGATCCGACAATAAACCCATCCGCCCAATTCCAGTATTCGTGAATATTCCCGATATCGATGCCCGAACCGATCAGCACCGGAATTTTAACCGAGCGTCTCACTTCTTTCAACTCCTTCAGCGATGGTTTCTCTCCGGTTGAACTTCCGGTAACAATCACTCCATCCGAAAGAAAAAATTCAGCCGCTTTGGCCGTTTCCGCAATTGAAACATCAGCCGAAACAGCGTGCGAGGAATGTTTCTTTTTAATATCCGTAAATATTTTCACCTGCTCAGCACCAATCAGTTTCCGGTACCTCAGCAATTCTCCGGCATCGCTGTTCATCATCCCTTCGTCGGCCAAATGCCCGAAAACAAAACCTTCGGCCCTGATAAAATCAAACCCGGCAGCTAAAGCCACTGCCAGTGCCGCTTCGTTGGCACCCGCCAGAATTTGTATCCCCAGTGGTATTTTTATTACGGCACGCAGTGTACAGGCAATCGCGGTCATCGACGCAATGATCTCGGGCCCCACTTCCCGATTCAGGTAAGGCCTGTCGTGCATATTTTCGATCATGATGGCATCTACGCCTTCTTCCTGAAGCACTTGGGCATCGGCAAGTGCATCGGCAATCAGCTGTGCAAGCGAACGATCATTTCGAGGTGTTCCGGGCAAAGCCCCTACATGCACCATCCCGATTATGGTTTTATTCAGTTCCAAGCTTTACTTTATTTTTGATATTGCTTAAAATTAATCGGAATCCTACTAAATACCGCATTCTTGCCCCAGAAAAAGAAAGCGTTTTTGCCCGGCTTGTTTCATACCGAATTTGTATTTTTGAAGCTTATTAGAAATCCTAAATTCAGTTACCTAATGAAAACATTTACCGCATTTTTTGCACTTGGAATTATTTTGCTGTTTGCTTCGTGCCAAACAGAACAAAAGCCGAACACGCTTACCAAAAAAGAAATCAAAGAAGGCTGGGAGCTGCTGTTTGATGGCAAATCGCTCGACAACTGGAAAACGTTTAACGGAGGTAAAGTTACCGGCTGGAAAATTGAGGACGACGTATTACACAATTCAGGCGTTGGCTCTGACCATGGTGGCGACATTGTTACCAAAAAGGAATTTACCAATTTTGAACTGTACCTCGAATGGAAGATTGCGCCCCAAAGTAATTCAGGCGTTTTTTACCACGTTCAGGAAGGGCTCACCAATGCCATTTACGAATCGGGTCCGGAGTACCAACTGATAGACGGAAAAGGCTGGCCGGGCAAATTGGATGCCGATCAATACTCGGGCGCCAACTACGCAATGAATGCTCCCCAGAATGCAGAAGTTAAACCTGTAGGAGAATGGAATACCTCCCGTATTGTTGTGAACGGCCCGCATGTTGAACACTGGCTCAACGGCACAAAAGTAGTTGAATACGAACTGTGGTCGGACGCATGGAAAGCCCAAAAAGCCAACAGCAAATGGGCGGATGCTCCTGAATACGGAATGGG
>JBKDZK010000975.1:0-4779 GCA_047971205.1 Draconibacterium sp. | reverse complement strand
GCCCGCCACTTCTCAATGGCAAGGTACATCTCGTCTTTTCTGTTTCTTTGATTTTTTCGCATGCGGCAAATTTATGGCCGCTTACTCAATTCTGAAAGACGGAGTTGGTAGAGGGGATACTTTTGTCTTACATCATTTTTGGGGTAGGGAAAATTTTTCAGGGAAAAGCAAGCATTGAGAAAATAAGATTATCGCTTGCTTATTCTGTTGTACCCAATTTGGTGCACCTGTTAATCGGGCTCGTATTGCTTATTCCAGCAATTATTCTCGACAATTCTGAATTGATAGGCTATCAGCATCCTGTTACGATTTATGTGTTTTGGATTTTGGCTTTCAGAATTCTGGTAATTGGACTGGCGTATTTTAATAAATACTCCTATGGCTACGCCATCCTAACGATATTTATTCCTGCCGCTATCATTCAAGGACTTTCGTTATTGATGAAATATATGATGCATTAAAAACACTGCTACACGAATTACTTAACCAGCTTTGCAGATAATAATACTTTTAAAAAGAAAATGAACTTAAAACATATAAGCGGCTTCCTTCTCTTTTGTAGCCTGATGGGAGTCTTGCCGCATGTGGCGCGATGCCAGCCGTCGCCCGATCAGATAAACTTTGTCCGGCAGGGCGTACAACGTATGCTCTTTGATGAACAGCAGTCGATTCCGCTGGCGGGGCTTAATCCCGGGCAGGTAGTTGGTCCGGCTTCGATGCATCCTGTTAAGCAATATTTGGCTCAGGCATCAGAAATTACGTACCGCGACAATAAGCTGGTGGTTCAGTCGCAAGAGGAAACACAGACTGCCATTTGGGTTGGCGGCTTTAATCCCTTTGCTACCTATATCATCGATCTGAGTGCATGCTCGGGCAGCGGCGAGCTTGGCTTTCAGTTTTCGGATGCCGGCGATAGTGAGCAGTTCCGCGTTACACTTGGCTTTAGCGATTCGCAGCTTACATCGGCGAAGCTAAGAGTTACCAAGGGAGCAGAGACGATCGCTGATCAATCCATTGCAGTTAATGCCGAAGAAACGACTCAGCTGAAAGGCCGCATCATCCTGCAAATGCTGGGAAGCGGTTTTACCCTGTACTTGCACAACGGGCGAATACCCCAAGTAATCGGGCAGAGTGATTTTAACCGCTACATCGACTTGCGCAACAAAAGATACCTGCATGCTTTTCAGTCGCATTTGTATGTGGCGCTTCAGAAAGGAGCGGTGGCCATCAACAGGGTAGAGGCGGCAATTACCACCGGAGTGGGTTTGGCCGATATTCGTGCCATCACCTACGAAAACGGCGACCCGCTGCTCGACCAGGGGCGTTTGTGGTACACCATGTCGATTCGCGGACGGGCACTGCCGCACCATGTACAGAGCGTGTTTAGCATGAACCCCACGGTTTTTGACCTGAAACTGGAAGGGATAATCGTATTCGACCGTGGCGACGATTTGCTGCGAAACGAGATCGCCTCGCACATTTTCTACGACCGCGAACAGCAAACCTGGCGGGGCCTCACCACCGGCTTTAGCGCCTATGCTTTTCCTGACAAGGAGAAAAAGCAGCTGCTGGCCGTTGAAAGCAAAAGAGATCCGCGCTTTGGTTTTTCGGTGATGAAAGCCGCGCCTTTTGGTATTGTTGGCGATATCGAAGACCCGCACATTTTGTGGGACGAGGACGTTAATAAATGGCGGATACTCACCTGCGAGAATCACGAGGGCTACAAAGCCGTTGTGCTGGAATCGGACGATTGGAACAAGAACTAAAGGCGGATTGCGGGGCCGACAGAGCACAACTCAACCGGTACATCGATTCAGAAAATAGGAGATACCCGCTATTGCTTTTCGGGCAGTTCTGAACGGGAAATTTTTGTTTATACTTACCCCGATCTCCGCGAAGTGGGGACTCTGAAAATGGATTTGCCGCCCTGGGACGAACGCGCCGGAACAAGGGTGTGCCCCAATGTGGTTCAGTTACCCGACGGCTATCCGTTTAAGTATGTGGCACTGATGATGGACCGGTACAATTACCCGGGGCTTGAGGGACCTAACTGGTCGTACGGGGCGCTTTACCTGTACCATGGTTACGACGAACAATAGCATACGTTCTGCCATGCAAATAAAAGGAGTTAAATACACGTTTAAGGCGGTGCCCTGGCAGTACGGGGCACCGGGAGGTTGGTTCTTTGTTTCTTTCCCTGCCGGATTGGCCAAAGAGATCAGAAGCACCTTCAGGCGCGAAGAGGAAGGATGGGGAAGGTTAAAAGCCACCGCAAAAATCGGAAACAGCGAATGGAAAACGGCGATTTGGTTCGATACCAAACAGAATACCTATTTCCTGCCGTTAAAGGCCGAAATCAGAAAAAAGGAGCATATTACAGCCGGGAATGAAATAGAAATTGTGGTGTGGATTTAGCCGGACAGCTGCATTCGTTGCGGATATGGAAGGAAAGGGCTGATTTATTGTAAAATGTTTTTACATTTGCGTCAGAAAAAACAGATACATCTTTTTATGAATTTTGCTTCCGTGTAAATACCATATTGCGAGTTCGCATCTCTGATCAGTGAGGTGCCGGTGGTGCAGGAATGCGCCGGGTCGGAATATGGGAAATCTCCAGTTATTAGTAATACTTTTTATCAACTGTATATTGGTCTGTCAGTTAACTGAAGGCTGACGGCTGGTATCGTATCATTTTATAAAGATGATTTTCCCGGATAATTTTGAAGAAAAAACTGGCATAGCAGAAATCCGCCAGTACATTACCGAGAAATGTTTATGCCCGCTGGGAGATGAATGGGTAGCCACTATGGCTTTTTCAACGGATTATTCAAGCATTAACCGATGGTTGACACAAACCGACGAGTTTCTGCAAATTGTTGAAAACAAGGAAGATTTTCCTTCTGACTTTTTTATCGATGCGCGAGAGCCTTTGCAAAAGGTTGCAGGCGATGTTACACGTTGGTTTTATGAAAATGAGATAGCCGACTTGATGAACTCTCTCCAGACGGTGAACGAAATAGTAGACTTTTTGCGAAAGGCCGTCACCAAGGCAGGTAAGCCCCGCTATCCGGCGCTTACGGCAATGGCCGCAAAAATACAGGTGTTCCCTTCGTTGGTGGAACGAGCCGGTTCTATTCTCGACAAATCAGGTCAGGTGAAAGACAATGCCTCGCGTCGGCTGGCCGATATTCGCAAAGACAAAGCCGAAGCGACCAAAGCCGTTACACGCAACATGCAAAAGGCCATTCGCGATGCGCAAACAGCAGGGCATATCAGCCGCGATATTCAATCCACCATGCGCGACGGTCGTATTGTTATTCCTGTAAGTGCCTCCAACAAGCGAAAAATAAAAGGGGTGGTACACGATGGTTCGGGTAGCGGCAAAACCGTTTACATTGAACCGGAAGCAGTGGCCGAAGCCAATCGTCGTTTGCGTGAACTGGAAACCGACGAGCGCAGGGAAGTCATCAAGATATTGACTGTTTTTACCGATCAGGTAAGGCCGCATATCCCCAAATTGCTGCAATCGTACAGCTTTTTGGGTGAAATTGATTTTACGCGCGCCAAGGCTTTGTTTGCTTCCCGCATTAACGGGGTTAAGCCTGTTTTTGAAGACCGGCAGCAGGTGGAATGGAACCACGCGATCCATCCTTTGCTGAATATTGCCCTCCGGCAGCAAAACAAGCAGGCCTTGCCGCTGGATATCAGCCTGAATGCGCAAGACCGCTTACTGATTGTTTCGGGAGCAAATGCGGGCGGAAAGTCACTTTGTTTAAAAACTGTTGCCTTGTTGCAGTACATGCTGCAATGCGGGCTTCTTATCCCGGTAAGCAAGGAGTCGCAGGCCGGGATATTTGAACATATTTTTATGGATATCGGTGATGGACAAAGCATCGAGAACAGCCTTAGTACTTATACCTCGCATTTGGGCAACATGAAGTTTTTTGTGGAAAACTGTACCGCCCAAACGCTGATTCTGATTGATGAGTTTGGAAGTGGAACAGAGCCTCAGATTGGCGGTGCGATAGCTGAAACCCTGCTCGACCGCTTCAACCGGAAGCACAGCTTTGGCGTGATTACCACGCACTTTCAGAACCTGAAACATTTTGCCTACGAAACCGATGGGATTATCAACGGGGCGATGCTTTACGATGCGGAACGGATGCAGCCACTGTACCTGCTTTCGATTGGCAATCCGGGAAGTTCGTTTGCCATTGAAGTAGCCCGGCGAATTGGCTTACCGGAAGATATTATTGTAGATTCGTCGGCCAAAATTGGTGACGATTTTATCAACATGGATAATTTCTTGCAGTCGATTGCCCGCGACAAGCTTTATTGGGAAGCCAGGCGAAAAGAAGTAAAACAACAGGTGGATAATCCGGTTGCTGTTTCTGAAGTCAATTCTGTTCAAACAAGTAAAGCGGCAGAAGATAAGCCTCCAATAA
The DNA here is from genome assembly GCA_047971205.1 of Draconibacterium sp. GTDB lineage: Bacteria > Bacteroidota > Bacteroidia > Bacteroidales > Prolixibacteraceae > Draconibacterium. Next base: position 334 of record JBKDZK010000975.1, on the reverse strand, counting down.
TCAATGCAGTAATTGAGACGGGCGATACCGTTTGCCTGGAAGGCCAAACCGCACCGGGAATTGTTCTGGAGATGAAAGGGAAAAAGGTAACGGTAGTGTTTGGCAGCCTGAAAAGTACCGTTGCTTTGGAGCGACTGAACCTTGTCAGCAAAAAAGGCCAGTAGATACAACGGAAGAACGAGTATATTTTAATGAACAGCTCGTTCTTTTTTCTTCTGAAAGCCTCTCAAAAACAACAACAGAATGTAGTTACAATATTCAAACTCACCCTGATTGAGCCTTCGACACAATCGTCCCTCTCTAAGAATAGAGAGGGAGAAGAGGGAGAGTTAAG
>JBKDZK010000974.1:0-5433 GCA_047971205.1 Draconibacterium sp. | reverse complement strand
ATGGTAAAGCTGCCGGAGTACGTATCCAGTCAGCACCTGGTGGTGCTACCAGTTCGGTAAATATCAATATCCGTGGTACCAACTCGATCAACTTTAGTAGCCAGCCGCTGATAGTCATGGACGGGATACCGATAAGAAATGGCGATGCCAACAACGATGGATACTGGACCGACCAGCGTATCAGAGGAAACGGTTTAATCGATATTAACCCGGAGGATATCGAAAGCCTGAATATCCTGAAAGGGGCATCAGCATCAGCTCTTTATGGCTCAGAAGCTGCAAACGGAGTTGTCGTTATTACTACCAAGAAAGGAGGGCGCAAACCTGGATTAGGGGTCGATGCCAGTTACACTTATAAAGTAGAAACACCTGCTTATGGCCCTCCGCTCCAAAATAAATACGGCCCTGGATATGGTTATCTCACCGATAAGGCTTCTTTTGGTGCCGATGATGATGGATGGCTATGGGAAGATCTTGATGGCGATGGAACGGCCGAAACACCGCGCCCGGTGTACCGCTCTTATGCCAACTTTGGACCTGCTTTCGATGGACGCCAGGTAATCGGCTGGGATAATCAAATGCACCCCTATGTTGCCCAGCCGGATAACTGGAAAGGTATGTTTAGGACCGGCTTTAGCTCGGTGGCTAACGTAGCAGTAAACAAAGGCGGGGATTTCGGCAACTTGAGATTTTCATACACACGCACTGATTATGAGGGTGTTGCAAGAGGAAGTGATCACGACAAAAACTCGTTCAACCTTAACACACGCTTGAATTTGCACCAAAATCTGAAGGTTGATCTGGTTGCCAACTACATTAACCAATACACTAAAAACAGACCTTATAAAATTAGTAGGGTTACGAATAACTACGGGGGTTTTCTTAGTCGTTTCGACGATACACAATGGTACCTCGACAATTATTCTACCAGCCTGGGCTACAAATTCAGGACCGGGACACAAGAAAGTGCTACTCCTAACGAGAATCTGTCCTATAACATGCGGGCCACCGATTTACTCGATTTTTTCTGGAACACTTTGGCAAGGCAGAACGAAGAATACTATGACAGGGTAATATCCAGTGCTACCGCAACCTGGGACATTATTAATGGTTTATCGTTGCGTGGCAGGGTAGGTAACGATTTCACCAGCGAAACCATTGAAAACAGATCGCCCAACGAAGTCCCGATAAGCATAAATAACACCGGTGGCTTTAGTATGGACTCGAAGAAATATTCGATCTTTTATGGCGATGCCCTGCTCAACTACGACAAAGAGTTGAACAACGATTTTCGTTTAACCCTTAACGCAGGTTTTCAAGGGCGCCGCGAAAAAGTTAAAAATACAAGTGCCTGGACAGTTGGTGGTTTAAGTACAGAAAACTGGTTTCATATCAATGCTTCCGTTAATCCAAAAGAGGGTAGTTCAACTTACACCGAGTTTGTAAAATATGCCTTTCTCGGAACGGCAAGTATTGGCTTTCGCGATTATGCTTTCCTGGAAGCTACCGGGCGAAGGGAAACATCTTCTACACTACCTCCCGGAAGCAATACTTTTTTCTATCCTTCATTTAATGGTAGTTTCATATTTTCTGATGCTTTCGATATCAGCGACAAAATGGATTATGGCAAAATCCGTGTTGGTTGGGGTATTGTTGGTAATGCACCGGCATTGTATGCTGCCAATAATGCTTATAACCAAAGCACGGTTAACGGCATTGTCTATAACAATGTTCCGTCAGATTATGGAAACGACAAAATAGAACCGGAAAAGAAATATGAATTCGAGATTGGCCTTGAAATGAAATTCTTCAAGAACCGTTTGGGAATGGAGGCTACTTATTACAATAACACAATCAAAGATCAAATTTTATGGTTGTCGGTACCCAAAAGCGTTGGGGCCGGTCGTATGTTGACCAATGTCGGAGAATTAAAAAACTATGGATTTGAAACAAGTTTGTACGGTACGCCAGTCCAAACCCATGACATCCGTTGGGACCTACGGGGTAATTTCTCGATCAACCGAAACGAGGTCGTTAAGTTAATGGAAGGAGTTAACCGGTTAGAACACCGTAATATAGATTCGGGTGCTGCATTAATCGTATCAGAGCCGGGAAGACCAATGGGCGACATCTATACTTATATGCCCAAAACCGACAGTAAAGGTAATATGATTGTTGACCCTGACGATGGATTGTACCAAATCGATTTTACTGAACAAAAGAAAGTCGGGAATGTTACACCTGCCGTCGTTGGTGGATTTGGCTCGTATTTCGAATTTAAAAATGCATTTGTTGATGTAGCCATCGATTATAAATTTGGAGGTAAAGTTATTAACATCGGTGGCCATTATATGCGGGGAGCTGGTATGTTTGAAGAAACCCTTAAATACAGGGATGCCGAAAATGGTGGAGTTTCTTATTACCGCGATACTGACGACAACCCAGTAAGATATGACGGGGCAACCGGGCCAAATGGCGAAAAGATATTTAACGATGGAGTCATCTTGCCAGGTGTAAAGCCTGACGGGACCGAAAACGACGTAATCGTTGCAGCAGCCGACTATTACCTCAATACTTATACTTGGGGGGCTAACCCGGCCTGGGGTATTCCTTACAGCCGTTATGACCAGGCAGTGCAGAAAAACGATTACATCAAACTACGAGAACTGGCAATAGGATATAATTTCCCGAAATCTATAGCACAAAAAGTGAAATGCAATAACTTAAGCGTATCTCTTATTGCAAGTAACGTATTCTATATATACCGCACATTGAAAGAATTTGATGCCGAAACAACACTGGGTACCAGTTGGGTCAATAACGCAGTTGTAGATGGATCCACCTCGGCCAACAGAAGTTTTGGTTTCTCGATCAGAGCAAGTTTTTAATGAGTATAATATTAAGATAAGAACATGAAAAACAGGATATTATTATTAATAATCGGATTCGCGGCATGTATCGTAGCACTTAACAGCTGCAGCGATAGCGAATTGGAAAGGCTTTACCCCGACCCTTCAAAATCCTCAACTGCCACTATCGAAAATTTCTTTACCGGAATATTGCAAAGCTCTAACGAAGTGGTTATGCCATGGTATTGGCGCTTTTTTGTTACTGAGCAGCCAACTATGGGGCATTATACACAAGTAATGGGGTGGTTAAATGCCAAAGACCAATACATCCCGTCGGCACAAGCAATGGAATGGCGCTGGGACCAATTTTATAACGGCCCGATGACCCAGTTCAGGGAACTGGAAAGACTGTACAATGCCGCAGATGAAACAGAGCAGCAAAATAAAAAGATCTTTATGCTTGCAGCAAAGATTTTCTTCTACGACCAATCGGCTCAAATTGTTGATTTGTACGACGATATTCCCTGGTCAGAGGCAGGAAAACTTCGAGAAACCGGTTCGCTAACGGCCTCAGTTCCGGTTTACGATGGAGGACAATCGGTATATACAGCCATACTTGACGATTTAAAAAGCATTGCCGACGAATTGTCGAACATCCAGGTAGAAGCATTTTATGCCGGACTCTTTACCGAAAAGGACTACCTGAACAATGGAAATATCATGCTGTGGCGAAAGTACTGCAACTCATTGCGCTTAAGACTGTTATTGCGTGTTTCAGATATATTGGGCGACCGTGCAGCATCAGAAATCGCATCGATCCTGAACAATCCGTCACAATATCCGGTTGTAACCGGTAACGATGATGATATTATGTTAGATGCCGAGGGACCAGATCTGTATTCCACAACAAAAAGCCAGACTGGCGGTATCCAACAAGCTATGCTTACCTGGGGACAATACGATATTGCCCCTAAAGCAATGGTAGATCATATGAGGAACAACAATGACCCACGTTTGGTAATTACTTTCGATGAAAACAAAAATGGTGAGTACATTGGGATGGATCCATTGAACAACGCAACAGTACAGGATAAAAATCTTACCGATTCACTGGTATCAAGGTACGATGCATCTACATACGTACGCAACGACTATTTCCCGGGGTTTGTTATTACCGCTGCCGAAGTTAGTTTCTTAAAAGCTGAAGCTTATTTGAAAGAATATGCTCCTGGCGATGCACAAGCAGCTTACGAAACCGGAATTAAACAGTCGATTGAAATGTACTATGAAATTAATGCCGCAGGAGATTATCGAGAGCCCATAGAAGCACCTGGAGAATCAGCCGTCGCAGGTTATATTGCCAGCGAAAATATCTCGTGGTCGGATAATTCGGATAAGATTTCGTTACTGGCAGATCAAAAATGGCTGAATTCGGGATTGGGACAAATGTCGCTTACTTGGGCCGAAACAAGAAGATTGAACAAGCCAGATTTCACATTTCTGGTCGATGGTACCAGCGATCAAACCGCCCCACCGGTACGTTGGTTGTACCCCCAATCGGAAAAGCAACTGAACGGAGCTAATTACGACGCGGTTAAATCTAAAGACGAACTCAATACAAAAGTATTCTGGGATATAAATTAATCACGTTTTTATAACTTTATTCAGCTTAGTTAGGCTAAAACAGGCCATTCTGCCCAGATGGCCTGTTTTTTTATGCCGGGCCTCTTCAAAAAAAGCAGCCTAAAACAAAAAAATGCACTTCCTCGGATTAGTCATAGTTCCTTTTATAACCAATTGTTATTTTTGGAAAATAATTTCGTAACAATATGAAACGGGCAAGCACTATTTTTATCTTTTTACTTTTGGCCACAACTTTGGCCGGGCAAACTCCCCTGGAGATACAACAGTGGAAACTGGCAACAGCCGGACAAGCACCTATGCCATTATTCGCCTCGCAGCCAGACGTGGATGGCAAAACCTTTGAGTTGGCAGACCTGCTGGCCGGGCAGGTGGTCGATTTTAGTGCTGGCGCCTACAAGTGGGCCCCGCTCGAAATCGGCACCGACAGCCTGGTACCAATACAGGAAAACGCCAATAAACTGCTGCTGCTGAAAGGCTTCCTGTCAGTTGACCGCTGGACCAAAGGAAAACTAACCTTAAGCTCGAATGCCGCTTACGAGCTGTACCTTGACAACAAACTACTAAAAAGCCAGAAAAAAGACAAGCTGGCAACGAACGATGTGGCACTAAGCCTGCAAAACGGGAAACATACCCTCCACCTGAAGCTACTCGCCCCAGAGCTACCGTTAAAACTGGCAGCCCGGTTCGAAGCAGATGGCGATTTTACAGAAAGCGTGGCCCAATGGAGCCTGGACCCGGTTCGCTCTATGACTATCCACGATGTATTGGACGGCAAGTCGGTCAAATCTGCCCAAATCTCGGCATCAGGAAAATACGTGTTGCTGAACTACGCCGAGATGGTCGCCGGCAGCGGAAAAAGCAAACATTGGTACGAATTGACCGATTTGGAACAACAACGTACCATCCAGTTCTTTCGCGAACCGAAATTTGGCCAGGTAAA
>JBKDZK010000973.1:0-2405 GCA_047971205.1 Draconibacterium sp. | reverse complement strand
ACAGGGAGCTCAGTACCCAGGCATGGGAGAGGATTTGTACGAGAATTCTGCAGAAGCGAAAGCCCTGTTTGAAAAAGCAAACGATATTCTGGGTTTCGACATCACGAAAATCATGTTTGAAGGTGATGTGGAAGACCTGAAACAAACCAAAGTTACACAGCCTGCTATTTTCCTGCATTCGGTTTTGCTGGCTAAAACCATGAAAGATTTTGCTCCTGATATGGTAGCTGGTCATTCGCTGGGAGAGTTCTCGGCACTGGTTGCCAATGGAACACTGACTTTTGAAGATGGTTTGAAACTGGTTTCTCAGCGTGCCATGGCTATGCAGAAAGCCTGTGAACTGGAGCCGTCAACCATGGCTGCTATTGTAGGTCTGGAAGATGCTGTGGTGGAAGAAGTTTGTGCTTCTATCGACGATGTAGTGGTTCCGGCCAACTACAACTGCCCCGGGCAGCTGGTAATTTCGGGTTCGGAAGCAGGCATCGATAAAGCCTGTGCCGCGCTTACTGAAAAAGGTGCCAAACGTGCCTTGAAACTGGTTGTAGGTGGTGCTTTTCACTCGCCGCTAATGGAGCCTGCCCGCGAAGAATTGGCTGCTGCCATTGAAGCAACTACTTTCAGTGCACCGGTTTGCCCGGTTTTCCAGAACGTAAGTGCACAACCGGTTTCTGATCCTGCTGTTATCAAAGAAAACCTGATCGCGCAATTAACCGCTCCGGTAAAATGGACGCAAATTGTTCAGAATATGATTGCTGATGGTGCTACTTCATTCACCGAAATTGGTCCCGGGAAAGTACTTCAGGGCTTGGTGAAAAAAGTGGATCGCAACATGGAAACCATTGGAGTTAACGCATTCGAAGCTTAACATTATAGCTCGAGTATAAAAAATCCCGATCTGTCAACTGGCGGATCGGGATTTCTTTTTATCTCAACTTTCAGCTTAATTCATGTCTTTTTGCAGCATGCGGTAAATGGTTGATTTGCCAATGCCTAGTTTGTTGGCCACCAAACGAACATTCTGGTTGTATTTATTCAGAAAATACTTCACAATGTCGTTGTTGTATTCTTCCAGCGTTTTTTCGGCTGCCAGCAGGTTTTGTACGTTTTCGTCCACATTCATGTTTAAATGATTGGGTTTGATAACGTCGCGGCTGCACATTACGCAGGCCAGCTCCATAATGGCTTTTAACTCCCTGATGTTTCCCGGGTAGTGGTAGGTGAGAAGCATTTGCTTGGCTTCGTCCGAAATGGTTTTGGGTTCCATTTCGTTGTCGCGGCAAAATTCATCCACAAAAAATTTGGCCAGAAGAATTTTGTCGTTGCCACGTTGCCGGAGTGGAGGAATTTCAATCGGTAGCCCGAGTAAACGGTAGTAAAGGTCTTGTCTGAATTTATCTTCCGCTGCAAGTGCTGCGAGGTTTTTATGGGTTGCTGTAATAATGCGCACATCGAGAGGAATGATTTCATTCCCCCCTAAACGGACCAATTCCCGTTCCTGTAGCACACGCAGCAATTTAGCCTGAAGGTTCAGGTTCAGGTCGGCAATCTCATCCAGAAAAAGGGTACCACCGTTGGCCAATTCAAATTTCCCGATTTTACGGAAATCGGCACCGGTAAAGGCGCCTTTTTCGTGTCCGAAAAGCTCGCTTTCCACCAACCCGTCAGGAATGGCAGAAACGTTGACGGCAACAAAAGGCCTGGCATTTCTTTTTGAGTTAAAGTGAATGCCTTTAGCCACCAGTTCTTTACCCGTTCCGGTTTCTCCTGAAATGGAAACAGAAATATTGGTTTGAGTGGCCTTGTTCATCAACTCAAACACGTGGTCAATTTCGCGGCTGTTTCCTTTGATCAGGCTTCTGAAATTGTATTTTTCGGCAACAGCGTCTTTCAGAATTTTGTTTTCTGTTTTCAGCTGGTCGGTCTTGTAAATGTTGTTGATTACATTGCTTAGCCGCTCGCGGGTATCGGGCGCTTTCATAATGTAATCGTACGCTCCGAGTTTCATCAGCTCGATGGCCGTGTCGATGCTTTCCTGGGCCGAAATCACAATGACGTTGGCGCTGGGAAGTTCCTTCTGAATTTTCTCCAGAACCTCTTTTCCTGTCATGTCCGGCAGGGTGTAATCGAGCGTTACCACATCAGGCGCTTCGTGCAGCGCATTGATAAAGTCGGTTCCGTTGTGAAAAACCTTAACGTTGAGCTTGTCGTCAGTCAACTGCTTTTTTAGAACCCTTGCATAGAGTTCGTTGTCTTCTACAATAAAAACCTTGTATTGACTTTTTAATTTCTGGTTGGTCATTTAGTCGTATTTAGAGCAATTTAAAAGTATGCAAAAATTATGTTTACGACAAGCTTTTTGTCCGATATTTGGAAAATATTTCGATTTTATTCCCATATTAAAAATA
>JBKDZK010000972.1:0-2295 GCA_047971205.1 Draconibacterium sp. | reverse complement strand
ATAGGCAAGATTTAATGAAGATTCCCAGTTCAGATTATTGGTTTTTACTGGAATTACATTGATACTAACTTCCACTCCTTCATTTCTCACATGACCTAAATTCATATAGACCGAACCACCACCATCATAATAAGGAATTGATTTTTCTAATAACAAGTCTTTGGTATTTTTCAGATAAAGATCAATAGTTGCAGATAAACGATTGTCGAAAAAACCTAAATCAAGTCCGGCATCCCACTGATAGGTTTTTTCCCAAGTTAAATCAGGTGTAGGAGTATTTTCCGCCCAATATCCGGGATAAGTACCTGAAGTTCCCCAACCGTAATTCGATCTTGATAACATTCCCAAGGTAGAATAAGCTCCAATGGCCTGATTTCCGGTTACCCCATAACTGGCTCTTACTTTTAGGTAATCAAAGATATTAAGTTTTTTTATGAACGATTCTTCCGAAGCACGCCATGCGAATGCAAATGAAGGGAAATACCCCCATTTGTTATCTCCCTGGAATTTTGAGGAACCATCCCGTCGTAGGGTGGCAGTGAACAAATATTTATCCTTCATTTGATACATAGCACGTCCCAAATACGAAGCCAGTGTGTTTTTGCTATAGGAATTTCCAAATTCACTTACCGAACCTAATCCAAGGTTCCAATATTTTACAGATTCAGTTAATAAATCATCTACCCCAATGTACAACTCATTGTAAGTACTCTTCATATATTCGGCAATTACTGTGGCCGTCAGTCGATGATCTCCCCATGTATTGGTGTATGTTAACTGGTTTGTATTCTGTAGGCTGAACCATTCTCTCTCTGAATTATATGCACTATTCCTATCGCTAAGTTCTTTTTCCTTTGAATACATGTTATAAGTCTTCAGGGAGCGATAATGGGAACTTCCCATTGTGTTAATGCTTAATCCTTTAACAGGTAGGTCGATCGTAAACTTAATATTACCTCCAAAAAAATTAGATATCCGGTCGTCCAAATCCTGAATTCTTTTTCCATAAGGGTTATCTTGGTAAGAACTTACATTATCTGTTACCCAATTCCCGTTTTCATCCGTAAGGTCAAGAGTTGGGCTGTATGTTAATCCCTGCCAGACTGCACCTCCGGAACCTGTTATACTATTTTGATTTTTGTTTGATTCGTTGCGAGAACCGCTTACTTCGAGATTAATATTTAGCCAGTCGAAAGTATGGGCATCGATATTTGCCCTTAAGCCATATTTTTTATATTTTGATTTAATTAAAATTCCCTCAGCATCACGAGCATTACCGGAAATGATGTAGCGCACCTTTGAGTTGCCACCGGAGACAGATAGTTTGTGATTTTGAGTATATGCTGTTTGGTAAAGTAAATCCTGCCAGTCAAGCCCCCCGGTTTTTTCCCATTCTGCAATTTGTTCGTTTGAATAGAAATTATCAGATGCTCCTAAACTTTTACGGTATTCATTATAAAAATTTGCAAACTCCGAAGCGTTCAGCATATCGTATTTTTTTGCAATAACCCCCATACTCTGCTGTGTTTCGTACTGAATTTCAAATTTATTGTTTATTCCTTTTTTGGTGGTTACAAGAACTACCCCATTTGCCCCCCTAGAGCCATAAATAGCAGTTGAGGAAGCATCTTTTAAAACTTCAATAGATTGTATGTCGTTTACATCAAGCGAATTAAATAGATCGGAATTAGCAACACCATCTACTACATATAAAGGTTCATTTCCTCCGTTAATGGAGTTAGCACCACGAACACGTATATGGATACTTCCATCCGGGGCTCCCGATGTAGTCGTTACCGAAACACCACTGACACGACCCTGTAAAACTTGCTCCATTTGTTGAATGGGTTCCTCCCTTATATCGTCAGTACTTACTGAAGATATAGAACCTGTTAAGTCACTTTTTTTCATTGTTCCGTATCCAATTGCTACCACCTCGTCCAGGCCAATGGTTTCTTCTTCCATAGTTACGGTAAGCGTAGTTTGGTTACCAACTACAACCTCTTGTGTTTTCATCCCTACAAACGAGAATTGAAGAGCGACATCTTCTGAAATATTTGGAATAGTAAAACGGCCGTCCGAATCAGTTATAGTGCCTTGCGTTGTTCCTTTTACCACTACGGTTACGCCAGGCAGCGGTGAATTACTCGTGTCGGTTACCTTTCCGCTTACGCTTTTCTGTTGTTGTGACAGAATTGTTGTGTTTCTTTCTGTCACAGAATATTCAGGAATAATAATAATGTGCTTCCCGATAACCTGGGTTGTCACCTGTTCTTTTGCAAAAAGTTGATTTAA
>JBKDZK010000971.1:0-1544 GCA_047971205.1 Draconibacterium sp. | reverse complement strand
CGAAAGAATCGGAGCTGCTGAAGCTTCTTTGCCAGAATGCCAATAAAGTTCTGGAACGAAACTATGCATTAAAGTCGATTTGGATCGATGATAACTATTTTAATGCCCGAAGCATGGATGTTTACATTACCAAGCTTCGTAAACATTTGAAAGACGAACCAACCGTGGAGATTATAAATGTACACGGAAAAGGTTATAAGCTGATTATGTAATTGTGTATAATATAAAATAAAATGAAAAAGCCCGGAGCTACCGGGCTTTTTCATTTTATATCGTTGATGTATTAATCTAATTTAAGTACAGCAAGGAAGGCTTTTTGCGGAACTTCCACGTTCCCAACCTGTTTCATTCGTTTTTTACCTTTTTTCTGTTTTTCCAGCAGTTTTCGTTTACGGGTAATGTCCCCTCCGTAACACTTGGCAGTTACATCTTTTCGCACGGCCTTAATGGTTTCGCGGGCAATGATTTTTGCTCCGATTGCTGCCTGGATTGCAATGTCGAACTGTTGGCGGGGAATTAATTCTTTCAGCTTTTCGCACATGCGACGCCCAAAGTTATAGGCATTGTCAAAGTGGATCAAGGTTGAAAGTGCATCTACCATTTCTCCGTTCAGCAGAATATCTAAACGAACCAGCTTGGCCGGTTTGTATCCGTTCATGTGGTAGTCGAACGAAGCATAACCTTTTGATATACTTTTCAATTTATCGTAAAAGTCGAAAACGATCTCTCCCAGGGGGATGTTGAAAATTAGCTCAGCACGCTCAGCGGTCAGGTAATTCTGGCTAACCAGTTCTCCGCGCTTTTCCAGGCAAAGTGTCATCACCGAGCCGATAAAATTGGACGCGGTAATAATGTTGGCCCGGATGTAGGGCTCGTCAATTTCATCAATCGTACTTGCAGCAGGCATTCCGGAAGGGTTGTAAACCGTTTGCGTAGTCCCGTCGGATAAGTGTACCTGGTAGGAAACGTTGGGAACAGTGGTAATAACGTTCATATCGAACTCGCGTTCCAGTCGCTCCTGTATGATTTCCATGTGTAACAACCCCAAAAATCCGCAACGGAACCCAAAGCCAAGCGCTGCTGACGATTCCGGTTCAAATGTCAGCGAAGCATCGTTGAGCTGCAATTTATCCATTGCCGCACGCAGGTCTTCATAGTCTTCCGCATCAATCGGGTAAACCCCTGCAAATACCATCGGTTTCACTTCCTCAAAACCTTCAATGGCTTTGTCGCATGGTTTACTTACATGCGTAATGGTATCTCCAACTTTAACTTCTTTGGCAGTTTTTATTCCGGAAATAATGTAGCCTACATCTCCCGGTCCCAAAACGTCCCTTGGGTGCAGGCTGAGTTTTAGTACACCTACTTCATCGGCGTCGTACTGTTTGCCGGTAGCCACAAACTTAACCATGTCTTTTTTACGGATCTGACCGTTTATGATTTTAAAGTAGGCAATAATTCCTCTGAACGAATTAAAAACCGAGTCAAAGATCAAAGCCTGCAATGGAGCCTCGGGATCTCCTTTCGGGTGAGGAATTTTATGA
>JBKDZK010000970.1:0-4457 GCA_047971205.1 Draconibacterium sp. | reverse complement strand
GTGGGCTATGGACAATGATTTTGCACCCCGAGGATGCCCCGAAGACACCTTATACGGAATGGAACTTTGCCGGCAGAATCGAACGTATGCCTGAATTTACAGCGCCCAAAATGGGCACATTCAATAACAATGTGAGTATGGAAGTGATCGTCCCGGAACAAGCCGAAGGTGTCTTGTATGCCTTGGGCGGGTTTGCCGGTGGCTTATCCTGCTATGTGGTGGACGGTTATCTTTGTTACGAGTATAATTTGTTCGAGATAAGCCGCACTCAGATCAGGACCAAATCAAAATTACCTGTCGGAAAAGTCAAGATTGAAGTAGAATCCAAATCGACTTCGCCCAAAGTGGGGGGAGCGATGGATATCACGCTAAAAGTAAACGGGGAGGTTGCAGCCCAGGGACATGTGCCAATCACGGTGGCACTTGGTTTTACGGCCAATGATTGTCTTGATTTTGGCAGCGACCTCGGTTCGCCGGTTTCTCTTGATTATTACGACAATGCGCCATTCAGCTTCAATGGAGAGATAAACAAGACTACCATTAAGTATCTGGACTAAAGTTCTTAGAATATGAATGATGTTAATACTTACCAAATTTAGATATTACTGATGCTCAATTTTACATACGATATCATGCAGTATAAACCTAAAACCCTATTATGATGAAAGCAAAGTTATCTATAACGACTATTTTTGCGCTATTCGTAATGTTAATATGGTCGGGAACTGCAAAGGCGCAAAAGGCACCGCCTTTTCCTTCCTCACAGTCGGCAAACTCCGACAGCTCTCCTTCCCAACTGACCGAGAAGCCAAATATCGTTTACATTATGATGGACAATTACGGCTGGGGCGAGCCGGGCGTTTATGGTGGTGGCATATTAAGAGGTGCACCGTCGCCGAATATCGACCAACTTGCTGCAAAAGGTATGCAGCTATTAAACTTCAATGTGGAGTCGCAATGTACCCCCTCACGAGCCGCTTTTTTGACAGGGCGATACGCCATTCGCACAGGCAATGGAGCTGTGCCGGTCAGCAATCCTGAATATGGGCTTACGCAGTGGGAATACACGCTTGCAGAGTTACTGTCGGATGCCGGCTATGCAACCGGGATCTTTGGCAAATGGCACCTTGGCCAAACTAAAGGGCGTTTCCCGACAGACCAGGGTTTCGACGAATGGTGGGGTATTCCTAACTCTTCCGATGAATCCTCTTGGGGTGACGATACCCGGTTTATACCGGACACACACCCTGCGGCTCACCTGGCAGAAATATTGGAATCAAAGCGGGGCGAAACACCAAAATTTGTAAAGATTTACGACACTAAAGCACGAACCCTGATTGATGGCGAAATCACTGAAAAATCCATCGACTACATGGAGCGCAAAGTAGCAGAGAACAAACCGTTCTTCTTGTATGTTCCTTACACGCAGCCACACGTGCCGGCATTGCCCGATCCAGAGTTCAGAGGAGCGACCGGTGCAGGCGATTTTGCAGATGTGCTTCATCAGACAGATGTTTATGTTGGTCGCCTGAAAGATGCGGTTGAGCGTCTCGGCATTACCAACAATACGGTCTTTATCTTCACTTCCGACAATGGCCCCGACCCAACCTTCCCTCACTCCAGTTTCGCCGGCCCCTGGAGTGGCTCTTATTACACAGGCAAAGAAGGATCTTTGCGGGTACCTTTCATCATTCGCTGGCCTGGCCACGTGCCAGAGGGAGTCAAAAGCAACGAGATTGTACACCAGATGGACATGTACACCACGATTGCACAGATTGTTGGAGTCGACGTGTTGCAAGATCGGGTAATCGACGGGGTAAACCAACTGGCATTTTTTACAGGCGAGCAAAAGAACTCTAACCGGGAACACGTCATTATCTATGTCGGGAATGAGTTGTATGGGATGAAATGGCGCGACTTCAAGTTCGTAGGAAGGGAGATCACTGATGGTTTTAAGGACCCTGTTTCCGTCTTTAGTGTACCACAGATTTACGATTTGCGGACAGACCCTAAAGAGGAGAACTCTTATGCTTCTAACTGGTTTCACATGAGTTGGACACGCTGGCCTGCAGGAGTTTTTTTTGAGAAACACATAAAGTCACTACAGGCTGAGCCTCCAATTCAACCCGGCACGCCGGACCCCTACAAACCGGGAAACAAATAAGTATCGGGATTGAAAACATATAATTGAAAAATAATGAAAAAGAAGTTAAAATGTTTAATGCCGATAGTACTTGCATTAATGGTAGTGATCCGCAAAAATCGTGATTTTTTATATTGAAATATACCAGATATAGAATCTTTAATAATAATAATTTAATAATCAATATATTATGACAAAGTGCTTTATTTCTTTAAGTATAGTGTTACTATTGTTTGGTATGAATAGTAACGCACAACCCGATTCAACAAAAGTAAAGCCGGAAGCAAAAAAAGAAAAGAACCTTTCTATTATTCCGTTACCGGTAATAGCTGCTAATCCCACCAATGGTTTTATGTATGGCTTAGCTCCGGGTGCCAGTTGGTTTATGGGCGATCCTGCCAACACCAGCATATCATCAGGTTTAGGTACCGTTATATACACTACCAATAAACAGTTTTTGTTTACTGCCAAAACCAATGTTTTTTTGAATAAAGACAGTTGGAACCTGATGGGCGACTGGCGTTTTTTTGCCACCTCGCAACCCACTTTTGGATTAGGAACGGGGCCACATTCGAACAAGGCGGTTGATGCTGGGATAGAGTTTGAAGACGGAATGTTCAGCGAGCCCATAAAAACCTCCCAAATGATGGAATTCAAGTACATCCGCTTTCACGAAACAGTATTGAAACGTTACCAGGATTCCCGCCTGTTCCTGGGAATTGGTTATCATCTCGACTACCATTATGGCATTAAGGATAATTTATTAAGCCTTGATCCCGATTCTACTGTATTAACCAGTCATTTTGCTTATCAAAAAGATCATGACATGCCGACAAACAATTATACCTTGTCAGGTGTCTCTCTGAATGTGTTGTATGACAGCCGGGACAATGCAGTAAACCCATATAGCGGGCGCTATGCCTTCGCCAATATTAGAATAAACCCTGAGTTTTTGGGCAGTACGAGAAACTCGTCGATACTTTGGATGGAATACCGTGATTATGTACACTTTAATCCCGAGCGCCCTCGTCACCTTATCGGTTTCTGGACTTATGGCTGGTTTGTTACCTCAGGCAAAGTACCTTATCTTGACTTACCATCTGTTGGATGGGATCAGTTTGGGCGTTCGGGGCGTGCTTATACCCAGGGGCGGTTTCGGGGCGAAGATATTTGGTACGGCGAAGTAGAATACCGTATGCCGCTTCAAAAGAATAAAGAAACTTTTGGTGCCGTGGTATTTCTGAACGGAACAACTGCCAGCAGCCGTACCAACGATATAGCCTTGTTTGATAATCTGGATGTGGGATATGGTGCTGGCCTTAGAATTATGATCAATAAAAAATCACGCACTAACCTAAATCTTGATTATGCATTTGGAAAGTATGGAGCAAGCGGATTCTACCTGGGGCTGAACGAAACATTTTAGATTGCAAAGTACAAATTTATAAAGTTCCTGAATCTCCTTCCTTTTTTTGAGAAGGATGGAATAACAGGATAAATGAACTGCCCCGGGGAAAAGCCTCGGGGCAGCAAATGAGTTTATAGGTAAATAAACTATAAGTGATTTTTTAATAATTCAATAAACTCTTCTCCATCGCTCATTATTAATTTATTATCGGCGCCAGTTTCATAAGGAATACCATCTTCGATGCTCTTTACAACACCATTTTTATCGAGTATAATATTGGTAGGATAACTTTTAATACCAAGTTTCTTCGTAAGAGACTTACTGTCAGCAATATGTATGAAATTATAAGGGGTTTTCTGCAATAGTTTTTCTACTTTTTCTTTTTTGTCGAAAGTAATAGCTACAAAGTTAAATTGGTCTTTATATATATCCCTTATTTTATTTAACACCGGAATCTCTTCTAAGCAAGGTTTACAATTGGTAAACCATAGATTGACTAATGTGGGTTTACCCTGCAAATCTTGAATGGTAAGATTATTTCCTTTTATTGTTTTAACAGTTGTTAACGGGAACTTTTTGCCAATCAGGCTATTTGCTTTGTTAAGTTCTTTTTTTGCGTCTTTAATATCAGTAGTAAATTCCCAGGAGAATTCATAAATAATAGAGTCTTGCGTTTTTCTAACCAGTTTTTTATCCTCTAAAACTCCATATTTTTCATTAATATTTTTGAAGATCAGAAGATTTTCATTTTTCTTGGTTTCGTATTCTTCTGAGGTCAGTATTTTGTTACCATCGGAAAGATAATATTCTTTTTGAGAAAAAACCTTCTGAAAACATAGTGTGCAGGCGAGTAAAATAATAATTCTGAAAACTTTCATTCGATTGTGGTTTTAATTTCTGTCAACA
>JBKDZK010000969.1:0-2180 GCA_047971205.1 Draconibacterium sp. | reverse complement strand
TTAAGTCCATTCCTCCCCCGTGAATATCAAATTGTTCGCCGAGGTATTTGGTACTCATCACCGAACATTCGAGGTGCCAGCCCGGAAATCCTTCGCTCCATTTCGACGGCCAGCGCATAATGTGCTCAGGCGAAGCTTTTTTCAACAAAGCAAAGTCGAAAGAGTTTTTCTTTTCGCTCTGCCCGTCCAGTTCGCGGGTATTGGTTTTTATATCATCCAGGTTACGGCCCGACAAAATCCCGTATTTGTACTTCTGATTGTATTTTTCCACGTCGAAATACACCGACCCTTTCGATTCGTAGGCAAAACCATTGTCGAGTATTTCCTGAACCATTTGCTGCTGTTCAATAATGTGGCCGCTGGCACGCGGTTCAATGCTCGGCGGTAACACGTTCAGGTTCTCCATATTGTGAACAAAGGAGTTCAGGTACTTCTGAACCACTTCCATTGGCTCCAGTTGTTCGAGCCTTGCTTTTTTGCCGATTTTATCTTCGCCGCTTTCTTCCGCTTCGTTTTCCAGGTGACCAACATCTGTAATGTTGCGCACATAACGTACTTTGTAACCTAAAAAGGTTAGGTAGCGAAACAAAAGGTCGAAAGTGATGTTCGGACGGGCATGTCCGAGGTGCGAATCGCTGTAAACGGTAGGACCGCAAACGTAAAGTCCCACTTTTCCTTCCACCAGCGGTTTAAATTCTTCCTTTTTCCGGCTTAAGGTATTGTAAATAAATAGTTGATTTTCCATCATATCTTATGAAACCCAATAATGGTGCAAAGGTAAGATAAATAAGGGATTTCCGGCCTCGTTAAGTAATCAACAGCCTCCTATTCCTGAGTTGCCTGATCAACGGCTTTGCTTTCTTCTTCGTGCAGTTCTGCCTTGTTAAAATACTTGCGGTAAAACAACAAAATGGAAAAAATTCCCACTGTAATCGAAGAATCGGCTATGTTAAACACCGGACGGAAAAAGATAAAAGGATTTCCGCCCACACCCGGCACCCACTCCGGATAACGCCCTTCGATCAAAGGAAAGTAAAACATGTCGACCACCCTTCCGTGCAGAAAGCTTGAATAGCCACCTTCGGCCGGAAACATGGTTGCCACCTGCCCCCAGCTGTTATTGAAAATGATTCCGTAAAACAAGCTGTCGATGATATTACCTATGGCTCCTGCAAAGATCAACGATATACAGGCAATGAACCCGAACGGGATCTCCTTGTTTTTTGCAAGTTTGAACAAATACCAGCCAATGGCAATGACGGCCAGTATACGAAAAATACTCAAAGCCATTTTACCGTATTCACCCGCAAATTCGAACCCAAAAGCCATTCCGTTATTCTCCACAAAATGGAGAATGAACCAGTCTTTAAAAACGACGATTTCATCACCGATCGCCAGGTTTGTTTTGATCCAGATCTTCAGAACCTGATCTACTATCAAAATCAGAAAAATTATAAGCAGCGCTTTTTTCGTCCGCGACATATTCTGTTGCATTAAAATAAAATGCTCTCCGATGTCAGTTCATGCTGTTTTCGAAGAGCAAATTAAAATCTTTGTTTCATTTTACTCAGGCCTGTCCTTTTTTCGCGTCAATACTGAGCGTTGCATGGGGGACAGCCCGTAATCTTTCTTTTGATATCAATTTGCCCGTTTCGCGACAAATACCATATGTTTTGTTTTCGATACGAACCAAAGCAGCCTGCAAGTGTTGAATGAACTTTTGCTGACGTTGAGCCAGTTTTCCTGCTTCTTCTTTTGAAAGGGTTGCTGCTCCTTCTTCCAATACCTTAAACGTTGGCGAAGTGTCCGAGATATCGTTCCCGTCGCCCTGAGTGATCGAATTTTTGTAGATTTCGTAATCAGCCTGTGCTTTTTCAAGCTTTTTCAGAATGATCCCTTTGAATTCCATCAACTCCTCATCCGAATATCTGTTTTTAACTCCCATAATTCTTGGGTTTTAGTTCATATCCTATTTTCAAGAAGCTCCTAAAGTAATAAAAAAAACCTATCAAATCCGGCGCTTCTGTGCAATTATTTCTACAACCTTTCGATTTCGATTTTTGCCGTTACATCTTTGTCGATCTCCACTTCTTTTGCAAGTGCCTGATCTGCTTTATCCACCAATGTCAGGGCATCAGCAAGCGTTTGTGAACAGATGTATTCGCGGTGGTTTTCCAGGG
>JBKDZK010000968.1:0-4301 GCA_047971205.1 Draconibacterium sp. | reverse complement strand
ACTACCAGCGCATTCCGTTGATTGTCGTTACTGCTGACCGGCCGTCGAAATGGATCGACCAGCAGGACAATCAAACGATTCGCCAACAGGAGGTGTACCGGTATTTCATTGTAAAAAGCCTGTCGCTTCCCGAAGAATACACGGCAGAAACGCTGCAGCAAACGCATCTGGATATAGCCGAGATTATCGAATTGGCAAAAGCGATGAGTGGCCCCGTGCATATCAACGTTCCGCTCGACGAACCGTTGTACGGCGAACTTCCGGCACCATCTGAAATGCTTTTCAATGCATTTGAAAATTCAGAAGAACCGGGACAAATTCCTGCTGAACTGAAAGAACAGTGGGAAAAAGCGGAAAGCATTTTTTTGATCCACGGACAAGATTTTCCAAATAAAAAGTTACAGCAAGCCTTTAGCGCACTGGAAAGCGATAAACGAGTGGTGGTCGTTGCAGAAAATATATCCAACCTTTTCGGCGACATCCTCATCGATCAGCCGGAGTTGATGATCTGGCACAGCGACAAGGAAAATCTGCGAGCTCCCGACCTGTTGATTTACGCCGGTGGTCAGGTGGTTTCCAAGCAGCTGAAAGTATTGATCCGAAAATGGAAGATCAAAAACACCTGGCGGGTTGGCATCGATTTATTTGAGATGGACACTTTTACGCAGCAAAATCAGTTTGCCAGAATAAGTGCTGCGGATGCTTACACCCAACTCGCAGAAAACATACAAACCGGAACAAGTAGTGCTTTTAAACAAAGCTGGCTGAATTCCTATAAAAATGCCCGGAAACAAGCGGTGAACATCAGTTCCGGACTTTCATTTTCCGATCCTGCGGCATTACAGATCCTTTTAAAAAACCTGCCGGAAGAAACGATTCTGAAACTCGGGAACAGCAGCGTGATTCGCTATTCGCAACTTTTACCGGGAGTAAAAAATCATATTCAGTTTGCCAATCGGGGTGTTTCAGGCATTGATGGTTGTTTATCCTCTGCCGTAGGAATCGCATTGACTACCAGGCAAACGACACTCGCCATTTTGGGCGACCTTAGTTTTGTGTACGACAGCAACGCACTCTGGAACCGCGAACTAACCGACAACCTCAAAATCGTTGTTTTTAATAACGAAGGTGGCGGTTTGTTTGGATTGATTCCCGGACCTTCGTCACAAGCAGCTTTTAACGATTTTTTTGTAGCACATCATCCCGTTCAGCTGCAAAAATTGGCAGAAGCATTTCATTTGAACTATTTTTGTGCAAATGATCCAGATTCATTAAACAAGCAGTTAAAACCCTTCTTTGAAGTTTCGGAAAGGCCTGCGCTGCTTGAAATAAAAACCGATCAGCAAATAAACAAAGAGGCATTCTTTCGCCTTATTGGAAAAAATAACAGCTAAAAAAATTACACAGATATGACAACAAGAAATTGGAAAACCATCAAAGAGTTTGAGGAAATCAAGTTTGAATACTGGGAAGGTATTGGCAAAATTACGATTAACCGTCCGCGCTACCGGAATGCTTTCACACCCGACACAACGCGTGAAATGTGTGAAGCAATGGTAATTTGCCGCGAAAACCCGGATATTTCGGTGGTGGTTTTCACCGGCGAAGGCGACAAGGCTTTTTGCAGCGGTGGCGACCAGAATGTAAAAAGTACGGCCGGTTACATCGGGAAAGACGGTGTTCCGCGTTTGAACGTGCTGGATCTTCAGAAGCTCATCCGTTCCATTCCCAAGCCGGTAATTGCCATGGTGAATGGTTATGCCATTGGTGGCGGCCATGTACTGCATGTGGTTTGCGATTTATCGATCGCATCTGAAAATGCCATTTTCGGGCAAACCGGGCCCAAAGTGGGCAGCTTCGATGCCGGTTTTGGTTCGTCGTACCTGGCACGTGTGGTAGGTCAGAAAAAAGCCCGTGAAATCTGGTTCCTTTGCGAACAATATTCAGCACAGGAAGCGCTTGAAATGGGTCTTGTTAACAAAGTGGTTCCTTTTGACGAGCTGGAAAACGAAACTGTCCGCTGGGCACAACGAATGATGATGCACAGTCCGCTGGCACTTCGCATGATCAAAGCCGGGTTGAATGCCGAACTCGATGGTCAGGCAGGAATTCAGGAGTTGGCCGGAAACGCCACCATGTTGTACTACATGACAGAAGAAGCCCAGGAAGGGAAAAAAGCATTCCTGGAAAAACGCAAACCCGATTTTTCGAAATATCCTAAAATGCCGTAACGCCCGTGAAATTACGTGTCTGGATCAGCGCATTTCGTTTTCGCACCCTCCCGCTGGCGCTTTCCTGCTCGGTAATGGGGAGTTTGCTGGCTTTGTCGCCGGATAAATTCAGGTGGATCATTTTTTTGCTGACGGTGTCAACCACGCTGTTTTTGCAAATTTTATCGAACCTGGCCAACGACTACGGCGACACGATTAGCGGGGTGGACAACGAAAACCGTCTGGGTCCGCAACGGGTAACACAATCCGGGAAGGTCAGCCGAAAGGAAATGCACATTGCCATTGGCGTTTTTGCCTTTCTTTCGCTGGTATCCGGCTCCCTATTGATTTTCCTTGGGCTGCAAAACATCACGCAAATCATACTGTTTTACGTGTTTGGAATCGCTTCCATTATTGCCGCCATCAAGTATACCATTGGGAAAAATCCATACGGATACGCCGGTTTTGGAGATATCTTCGTATTCATCTTTTTTGGGTTGATCGGTGTTGCGGGAACTTATTACCTGCACACGCACGAGTTTTCAGCCTGGATTTTACTGCCGGCTTCCACCATCGGTCTGCTTAGTTCAGGGGTTTTAAACCTGAACAACATGCGCGACATCGAAAACGATTCGGAGAGTGGAAAACATACGCTGGTGGTTCGCCTGGGACAAAAACGAGCCAAAGCTTATCACTTTGCGTTGATCTTTGTGGCTATTTTGCTGAGCGTAGCCTACACGCTGCACTTTTACAACTCGGCTACCCAGTGGATTTACCTGCTTACGCTTCCGCTATTTTTCTGGAACCTGGCAGTTGTTGCCCGTAACTCAGAGCCGCAGGCGCTCAACAGCGAGCTTAAAAGGTTATCGCTGAGTACCTTTCTTTTCTCCATCGTTTTCGGACTTGCAATGGTATTGTGATGCTCACAGCTGATCTCAGATACAAAGAATTTATTTACCGGCGTCCGGCAACCACCTCGCGAGGCACTTACACGCAAAAAAATGTCTGGTTTATTTTATTGTTTGATGACGACCATCCGCAGATAAAAGGAATCGGTGAGTGTTCTTTATTTCCCGGATTAAGCATCGATGACCGGGAGTATTTTGAACCAACATTGAAAGAAGTGGTGGCTTCCGTCAACTGCGGAACATTTGATTTTGCTTCTCCCCTTGGGGAGTTTCCATCCATCCAGTTTGCGCTGGAAACAGCACAAAAAGATTTACAGGCAAACGGTTCAAAACTGCTTTTCCCATCGGCATTTACACGCGGTGAAGATTTTATCCGAATTAACGGACTCATCTGGATGGGTGATCGGCGCGATATGGAAAATCAAATTGACCAGAAACTATCGCAGGGTTTTAGCTGTGTAAAAATGAAGATCGGAGCCATCGGCTTTGAAGACGAATTTCAGGTACTGACTCAACTTCGCAAACGATACCCTGCAACTGATCTGGAAATCAGGCTTGATGCCAACGGAGCTTTTTCACAGGCAGAAGCGCCGGAGAAATTAAAGCGTTTGTCTGATTTAACCATTCACAGCATCGAACAACCCATCCGGCAGAAACAAACTAAAGAGATGGCAAAGATCTGTGCCGAAACACCCATCCCGATCGCATTGGACGAGGAGCTGTTGGGTGTTTTTTCGATGAAGGGGAAAGAGCAGTTACTGGATGAAATTAGCCCTCAATACATCATTCTGAAACCCGGATTACTAGGTGGGACCAAGTTGTGTGAAGAATGGATAGAAGCAGCCGATCAGCGAAATATTGGTTGGTGGATCACTTCTGCTTTGGAAGCCAATATTGGGCTGAATGCCATTGCACAATGGACCTACACCCTGAAAAAAGATATGCCGCACGGACTAAGCACCGGCGCCTTGTTTGAAAACAACATCGAATCGCCTTTAAATTTGCAGGGAGAAAGGCTTTATTACTCGCCAGAGCGGCACTGGGAAGTGGAAGAACTGGTTTGAAAAAGGACTAAAAAGCTGAAGGATTGAAGGACCGAAGGACTGAAAATTTCAATATCCAACTATCAATATTCAATGTCCAATGCTATTACTTGCGTTTTGTAGCTTATTTTCGCATTTAA
>JBKDZK010000967.1:0-3583 GCA_047971205.1 Draconibacterium sp. | reverse complement strand
CGCCAGTTTCAATCCCTGCAACTTTACCGCTTAGCGGATCTATTCCGTTATTCAGCGTTATCTCCAGAACTTTCGGAACATTCAGATAACCGGTAAGCAGATAAGCTTCTTTACCAAAAGCCCCCACCTCAATACAACCGCTGCAGCCACCCTCACGTGCATCCTGCAGGCTTTTCCCCTGGTTAACCAGTTCCTGAATGTAGGTATCAGGATTGAAGACCGAAGGATAACCGTGCCCCTGGCGAATCAGATGCACTGCTGCCTTCAGAAATTTATCGGGTGTTACTTTGCTGATATGAACCGAGTTTCCGGGCTGAAGAATGTGCAGTTCTTCGGTTACTTCCAGCATCATGTACGAAACCTCGCTGACGGCATCGGACCCGTCGGGTTTAACACCTCCGATGTTGATGTTGGTAAAGTCGTTGAAAGTTCCGCTTTCGCGGGCGGTGATTCCTACTTTTGGCGGCGCCGGATGGTTGTTCACCTTTATCCAGAAACAGGAAATCAGTTCTTTTGCATGGTCGCGGGTGAGCGTACCTTCAGCAAGCTCTTTTTCATAAAACGGTTGCAAATGTTGATCGAAATGCCCCGGATTCATGGCATCCCATCCATTCAGCTCGGTAACGGTTCCAAGATGAACAAACCAATACATCTGAATGGCCTCCCACACATTTCGGGGTGCATGAGCCGGCACCCAACGGCACACTTCAGCAACGCGTTTCAGCTCCCCGACACGCTGCGGATCTTTCTCCGTTTTGGCCAAAGCCTCAGCCAACTCAGCATGACGTTCAGCAAAAACAATAACTGTGTCGCACGAAATATCCATTGCTTTTAATTCTTCCAGCTTACTGGTTGCTTCCGGATCATTCAGAAAATCGAGACCATCGATGTGTTCCTTAATTTGTTTTTTATAGTCGAGCAATCCTTTTCGGTAAATAGCTCCGTCGAGCGCGGTATGACCGGGGGCACGCTGCTCCATAAACTCGGTAAATACACCGGCTTCGTAGGCCCGTTTCCATTCATCCGGAACATGATTGAAAATGCGTTCGCGCATCGTGCGGCCCTGCCAATACGGAATAACCTCGCGTTTGTAGGTGTCAATATCTTCCTGCGAGATGGTATAACGTTGCTGGTCGCGCGTGTTCAGTACATGAAAATCTTCCACGCTGTGACAAGTTAACTCAGGAAAAGTGGGAACCGATTTGGGTTTTGGCCCGCGTTCCCCAACACTTAGTTCGTCGTCACCTATATAGATGGTGTTGTGTTTGCAAATCTCCAGAAAATTTAGTGCCCGCATTACCGGCTTCGAATATTTTCCGTAATTCTCTTTGTAAAAGCGGGTGGTGATCAACGCCCTTTCGATAGATAAAGATTCCTGGGTTTCAACGCTTAGTTTACGCAAGCGCTGAATACGTTCATTCATTCCGGGGCCTATTTTTTGGGTTTTGGTTGGTTGATAGAAATTACCTTCCACTCTGGCGGAGCGTTCAGGTGCCTTTTTGGTTTTTATTTCAGCAAATGACATGATACCACTTGATTAAATTCAACAATAATAAAATGATTAGGAAAAGAGGGGGAAGCAAAAACTAGGCATAGAGCATGCGGCATTCGAACAGGCACTGGTACGAATCGTGTAAATGTGATATGTGTTGCTGTACTGCCACCGAATTTGTTTTTGCGACAGTAAAAATAAAAAATTATTTGCCAGATTTTACGAAGAACAGAACAAATAAATACCACTCATTCAGTACGGTATCATTGGTTAAACAAAATCCGGATACGTACTATGAAGCATCTTTTACACAACGAAAACCGGTATGGCTCATTCCGGTATTCACCTCGCCGCGCATGCGGGCTGCAACCCGGTAACTCGAACAATAGCTGTCGTTGCAAAGAAAAGAACCTCCACGCATTGTTTTTTGAAGTTCAGCACCCGTGGACTTTGCAGGTCCGGCTGGATTAACAGTTTCCTTATCAGTTGACAACGTTTTGTAATACCCCGGATCGTACCAATCGGCTGTCCACTCCCAGGTATTGCCCGCCATATCGTACAAACCATAGGCATTGGGAGCATACGATTTAACAGGTGCGGTGGTGAAGAAGCCATCCATCATCGAATTTTGGTTGGGAAAATGTCCGTTCCACGAATTGGCTTTTGGCATCCCGGCTTCAATGTGCTCATCTCCCCAGGGATATATCTTGTTCTGCAGTCCTCCCCGCGCGGCAAATTCCCATTCCGCTTCGGAGGGAAGTCTCTTGCCGGCCCATTTGCAATAGGCAAGCGCATCGTAGTAACACACGTGCACCACCGGGTGGTTTTCCAAACCAATTATACTGCTTCCGGGGCCTTTGGGATGTTTCCAGCTGGCACCGATAGTCCAGGCCCACCATTGCGAATAATCGTTTAGCGGCACTGCCTGACCTGGAGGACTAAATACCATTGAACCGGCCTCTGCCACACTGTCTCTGGCGTAACTGGTGTTCATATTTCCGGGAAGCAGACTCTCTAAAACCACCTCTTTCTCTGCAACAGTCACATAACCGGTAGCTTCCACAAATTCGCTGAATTGAGCATTGGTAACCTCGTGCTCATCCATCCAGAAACTGTTCACCCTTACCGGATGCTTCGGATATTCATCAGGGCGTGCCTGCTCATTATCCGCCCCCATTTCAAAAACTCCGCCTTCAATGAAAACCATTCCGTCAGAACCTCCTGCACCCGCTTCAATTTCAGGTGTGCCGGAGTCAACTCCCTTACTACGCAGAAGATCTTCAACTTCGCAACAAGATTCCATTTTGTCGGCTACAATAAGGGTATCCTGAATATTCTTTTTTTCCGGGACAAGCTTTTGTTTGGGTTTCGTCGAACATCCTGCAAGAAGCAGGAAAATAATAATGACCACTGAATATCTTCCCTTCATTTCTGTTCGATCCTCCTTTAATTTTATGGATGTTCTGCTTGCTAACTCACGTCACAACATAAGATAACCATGGTTGGGGAAAAAAGTTCATTTGGGTTAAACAGAAGGCCGATCCTCCTGACCGGCCCTATGAATGTGTTAGCTTAATGCATATTTGACTATATACAGCGCATTAAGTAATACTTATACAGGTTAAGAATTTAGAAAAGTCATGTCAATGCATTCGATCTTTTTTTGAAAGCAGGCCAAAAACTTAAACACTAATTCTGTATTTGAAAAATGGAATATATTGGTATTGAGTTATATAAAAGAAGAAAGGGCAGTTCAACAACTGCCCTTTTACTAATGTTAACCCCCAAACACACATCGTGCTGAACGCACGATAGTACAAATGAACAAAAAAGTTCCCAGTTATCAAAGCAATCGGGAATTTTTTTTAATAACTTCTGTGTTATTTTTAATTGCTTAAGAAAGCTAAATTGACCATAGTTCAAAAAAAGAAGGCCATCGGATTGTTTTTTATTCCGATAGCCTCTCTTTTGTAGTCCCGACGGGAATTATTGAATGTTTTATATGTTTTCATGAAACTACATAACACTACTGATTATCTGCTACTTAATTAGTATTTGTTTAGGGTGATTTTATCCAATTTTATACGATTT
>JBKDZK010000966.1:0-1908 GCA_047971205.1 Draconibacterium sp. | reverse complement strand
CACTGGATGGATCTCCTTTTACAATGTACGGATCAACGCCATCGATAAAATTGTGGTGAGCGCTGTTTAGTGAAACGCCCCTTTTGAGGGTTATGCCAATATCATTGGCCTGAACCCCATTCAATGTTTCGCCATATTCCTTGTTTGATTCACGGCCGTAGGTGTAACTAACACCGGCAGTTGCCATTAAGTCACCCTCGTAAGTGGCGTCGATAAACATTTTACCACGGTATTTTTCACCGCTTTCCATTTCTATTTCTACAATTTTTTGTCCCTGTTTTTTAACGCCGTTTTTCCGGTTCAGCCGCTGCCGGTAAACCACATCAATTTTTTCGGCTGCCATCATCTCTTCATATACTTTTAACGCGGCTGATGGCTCGAAGGTCCACATGGCATTTTCGCCTTCTGCCGTTCGTGTCTGGCCTCCATCGCGGTATTCCTGTCTGGTTTGCCATTTCCAGTTAGCCGGGTCATCGTAATACTTTTTTATTCCCTCATAGAATTCGCGGGAAATTCCGCCAATGACCTGTTTGTTGCCGATGTCGGTTTGTCCCAGGCCTCCGGTGGTAAGCCCACCAATCCGGTTGCCAGGTTCAATTAGGATTACCGATCTCCCCATGCGGGAGCTTTGTATGGCTGCCGCAACACCGGCCGATGTGCCGCCGTAAATTACAATGTCGGAATTGGATTGGCTTTGTGCCCGGTTTGTGGCTACCGCCAAAACCAGGATGCCTGCCAATATCCATAACTGCTTGTATTTCAGTATCGATTTCTCTTTATTATTCATATCATTCTTGTTTCCCTGTGAGCAAATTCAAATCCTATCAGATGCAAAATAGTCATTTTCTTTCTATTCCCAGTTTGGATTTTGTGTCAAACTTGGATTCGTTTGTCTTTCGATATAAGGTATTGGCCATAAATAGTCCTTGTTCGGATTAAAAACCCGTTTATCAACGGTTCGCATTGATGTATTTGGATTATTTACGTCGGAGGCAATCGGAATTCCGGCTGCAGCATAATTTGGTGTGCCCCAATTGTCAATAAGCGGAGCTTTGTCGGGATAAGATTTTTGCATCCTTCCAAGTACAAAGCCATTCATAACATTTTCGGCGATTTCCCAGCGACGGACATCCGAAAGTCTTTGCCCTTCACCTGAAAGTTCGTAACGGCGTTCGCGAGCAATTGTCCCCACGATGTCCGAAATTTCAGGTTGGGTACAATATCTCTGATATCTTCCCAGAAGTTCTCACCACTTACTCGCCAACCGCCGGAAACCGAAGGAAATATACCCCATCTATAACCTTCTGCAAAACGAGATGATCCGTCGTAACGCAAATTAGCTTCAATCAAATATTTACCTTTAAAGTCGTAATTAAATCGTCCGAAGAAAGCCTGTAACGCAAATTCTGAGGACGAGCCGTTTGATTTTTGATTCTCGTTACCGCCTGCATTGAGGACGGGATAATCAGGAAATGGAAATTCTTCGCGGTATCCTGAATGCCATTTGTTCCAGAAATTTTCCTGTTGATAACCAGCCCTTAACTTAAAATTATGAATATCAAGAAGTGACTTGTGGTATGTTGCACGACCAACAAGCATATTGCGCATATTACGACTTGTATTTTCGGTAAGGGTAGATTTCGCCTGAGTTTGCGGATCGGGTGTACCGTCATTGAGATATAACTGCACAAGTTTGTTCCAGTTCGTTCCGTGACCTTCCCAGTAGTTGAGGGCGTATTGTCCTTGTAATTCAAGATCCTCGACAGGTTTGAAGGTTGCGGTCATATTTAGTATGGCCGATGGAGCTACGTTGGTAATAATTCCCCCATCCTTGTAATAGGCAACGGGATTGACACCTTGCCATCCAGGCCCGTAACGTCCGTCTGCCAGATAAGCTGCCTGGTTGGC
>JBKDZK010000965.1:0-5827 GCA_047971205.1 Draconibacterium sp. | reverse complement strand
AAACAGACGAAGGAATCACCGAAGTACGTTGGTTTCATCGCTCGGAGTTGGATGAAGTGCTGGCGAATACCTATGAAAATTTAAAGGAGCTGATTCGGATGTATGCTTGAAGGTCGATTTTTGATACTGGATATTCGATACAGGATAGTCTCTCAAAGCTCGTGGCTTAAAGCTCGGAGCTTTTAAATTTGTCCCCATTCAAGGG
Source organism: Draconibacterium sp. (assembly GCA_047971205.1). Classification (GTDB taxonomy): domain Bacteria; phylum Bacteroidota; class Bacteroidia; order Bacteroidales; family Prolixibacteraceae; genus Draconibacterium. The sequence continues at coordinate 5,622 of JBKDZK010000965.1, read as the reverse complement.
GAACGAGGAATTCCGGTGGCTTCGACGCCGGAATGACGGAGGGGGTGTTTGACTTGATATTATTATCCAAATGCTGGATTCTTGAAGGAGATTGTGTTACAGGATTGAATCCCATTAATCAATGATCAGTATTTTACGGACTGCTATGCGCTAAGCGCATGAGGCTTGCAGCTTATTTTGATTGATTGCGCTGGCGCATAAAAAGTTCGTTGCGGAGCCATTCGCCAAATTGTTGTTCAAATCCGTCAAGCGGCGTTTTTACATGTTCAAAAACCACTTCGTGTTTTTCATTCAGCAGAAAACACTGCGGGAACGAACGTATTTTGTAAAGGTCGATAAATTCGTTGTCGGTATCCACAAGCTTTTCCGCAGGTACTTTCTGTTCATTAAAAAACTGGTGGATGCTTTCTTTGCCGGTATTTCGGAGTATCACATAAATTTCCAGGTGCTTGTTAAACAGTTCATCGATGCGGCTCAGGTATTTTAGTTGCTCCTGGCAAACGCGTGTTTCAACATCGGCAAAAACGATGTATTTGAATTTACCCTGGTCTTTGTCGGTGCATTTTTTTTGCCCGTCCAAATCGTTCAGGCAAACAACAGGCGCTTTGCTTCCGGTTGCCATAAAACCAAATTTGTCGAGGATATTTTTAGTGGCAGTTTTTATGATCGAATTACTGTTCTGCACAAAAAGAGGTTTTTGTACCAGTTCTTTAATGGCCGCTTTGCTAAACTCATCCGAATAGTAAGCATCGTGGAGCAGTTTTAGCAAAACCAATTCTGCCATTTTACCGCTTACCTTGTATTTGTTTTCCACGAAGCTTTTTACGGCTGGGAGGTTCCTGGTTTCCACGGTCTTTTTTACCTCGCTGCCGCGAATGGCCTGCGCCGAAAAACTCAGCTGCCGGTCGAAGGTTTTATAAAACAACTCCATAAAGGCGGGATGTAGCCAGTATTCGCTTGTTACTGCATTCAGTTCAGAAGAATAGGCTTCGGGCCGCATCCTGAAAATATCAGCTTCAATCAACTTTAGCTTCAGGTTTTTGTGCCAAACCAATGCTTTTGGAGCCGTGGCAGGTACTTTTTTGTCGAGCTCGGATTTTATCGAATCAAACGCTGCTTTCGACTGCCGGATGTATAGCTGGTTAAAATATTTGTCGGTGAGGTAATTAAAGAACTGGTCAAATTCGGAAACTTTATCCGTTAATTCATTTTTGTTTTCGGTAATAAACCAAAAAGGAACAGGTGAGAAATACGGATTTTTCTCATCGGCAAACGACTTTTCTTTAAAGGGAGGAAGTTTTAGCTCGATGTTTTTACCCGCCTCCAGGAAAAGCATTCCCCTGAATACTCCAAAATCAGCAAACACATATTTTGTTTCCTTTATATCGGTGTTGGCAACCGCCTTTCCCGAGGCATCAAACCGAAGCGTAAATGCTATCTCTGTTTTCCCCGAAACAGGGTCGCTGTAGGTAAAAAACTCGATTGTTTTTTTTGCGTATTCTGCATTCTGACAACGGATTTCAACAGACTGCGCCTGCCCGGCTGCCAGCAGAAATAAAACGACAAGAAGAAATGAAAATTTGTTTAAAGCCACTTTTACTAACCGTTAATTTTGAACTCGTTTTTATCAAGTCCCTCGGGTAGAAACATACTGGCGTCGCCGCCGTGCGAGATAATATCGCGAATGATGGTGGCGTTTACCGGCGTGTGTTCGGGCAGTGTGAGCAGGAAAACGGATTCAATATCGGGATGCATTTTTTTGTTCATTTGCGCAATGGCCCGTTCGTATTCAAAATCGGAAGACGTACGAATTCCGCGCAAAATGTACTGGGCATTCACCGTTTTACAGAAATCCACCGTTAGCCCCTCGTACAGCCTTACTTCTACCTTTGGTTCGTTGGCAAATACCTGGTTGATCCATTTCATGCGTTTTTCCACGGGAAAGAACGATTTCTTGTTGGCGTTGTACCCGATCATGATGTACAACTTGTCAAACATCGGCAAGGCACGCCTGACAACTGATTCGTGTCCGATGGTAAAGGGATCGAACGAACCCGGAAATATGGCAATTCTTTCCATTTTTTCTGTTTAAGATCAATCAAAGGTAAATAAATCTGCCAAGTGTGAAAACGTAACACTTTTTTAGTTTATTGCTTTGGCCTTGTTGGAACTCACAAAAAGGATGTTTCCCAAATCGTTATAGCCTTCGCTGAATTCGTCCATATTCTTCAATGCCTCGCTGGTAAATCCGATAATGGTGAGGTCGGCATCGGCCGAATAGTTGGAGATCACATTTTTACGGTTGCCCGAGTCAAAAGGCACCATCGAAATGTTGGCCGGGCTTATGGGAAGACGGCCGGTTTTGATCAGGTCCATCAATTGTTGCCGCTTGTCTTCGATGCCTTCTTCGGGATACAGCGCAAAAATTTTGATCTTCCCTTTTTTCCAGTCGGGGTGGCCCAGAATGATGTAGCCCAGCAAAATCATCAGGTTGGCATTTTGGTAATCTTCGGGGCTGATCCAGATATGAATTTCGTTTTTATACCCAAAACTTTTGTAGGAAGTATTCAGAATACAGATGTCGAAACCTGCCGATTCAACAATCTGGTAATTCCCGGTTATCTCCTTTAGATTGCCGGGATCGGTGCGCGAAAATTCAAACAAAATGAGGTTGTTCCCTTTGCCTGAAATGCCTGAAAGCTGTACCACCTGCGCAATGGCCGATGTGTACGATGGAGAAATGATGGTGTCGAGGTAAACCCGGTTTTTGCTTCCGACAGAAAGTTGAATCAACCGGTCCAGTATTTTCTTCGATTCTTCGGTGGTTTTTTCATTCAGCAAACCTTTGATAAAATGAATGTAAGTGCCAAAACCGTATTTGTACGAAATCCAGCGCATAATATCGAAGGCCGAGCGGCGCTTAAAAGTATCGTGCGAAATGCAAACGCCAAACGGACGCCAGCTGGTGTCTTTCTCGCTGTTGGCGCGTTGCAGGATTATCTGTAACTGGCGGCTTAGCTGAAAAATAACCCCCTTGATAAGTTTGTTGAGTCCCTGGTTTTCATCGTTGTTGAGCATAATCGCATAATAAATCACTGCCATGATAATGACCGATGACGCAGCGTAAGTAGCATTCATTTTAAACATCAGCCAGAAGGAGAACAGTGCTCCCACCAGCGAAATTTGCCACCGCGAGCGAAAAGTGGGGCGGTAGGCGGGATCGGCAGCGAAGTGCTCAAGAAAAGAAATCAAACAAATGGCTCCATAGGTCACCATGAAAAACATGGAGATAATTTGCGCCACAAAATTCACATCGCCGATCAGTACAAACATAAAGGCAATTAAAATAGTTATCAGCGACCCGTTGATGGGCTCGTTGTCTTTTTTGCGGCCTTTGGCAAACCAGCGGTTCACGTTGTTTTGCGGGAAAATATCGTCGAAGCCAATGGCCTGCAAAGTACGGGGAGCCACCATGATCGACCCCAGCGCCGAACTCAGCGAAGCAGCTGCCAGCCCAATGGGGATGATGGGGCCCCAAATCGCTATTTCCTGCATAATCAATTGGTCGCTTACCAGTTTCTCGGGGGTGGCGGAAATGGCAAATTTATAGGCTACTGCAATGTAAACCAGCATCCCCACAACGGTTGCCCAGAGTGTTCCGCGCGGAATTGATTTTTGAGGGTCTTTCAGGTCACCTGAAAGTCCGAGGCCCACAGCAAGTCCGGTAAAAGCCGGAAATACAATGGTGAATACGTAGAAGAAATTCAGGTTGTCTGCTACCGTGAGATGGAAATTTACTTCGGCAGGTTTAATGGGCGAGTCTCCCATAAAAAACATGACAATGGAAGTAAGCAGAACGGCTACAACCACATACAAGGCTTTCATGCCCACATTGGCTCCCTTGGTAAGAATGAGCAACGAAAGCAAAGCCATTGTGGGGACGGTGATAAAACGACGGTCGGGAATGTAAAAATCGTAGGTTTGGGCGATCCAGCTGATAAGCGGCTCAAAAGCCTCACCAAAAGCAATCACATAAAAGGCCACACTGATGGCCTGCGAAAGATAAAGCGTAAGACCAATGGCTCCACCGATGTTCAGCCCAAACGAACGGCTGATAATGTAATAAGCACCGCCGCCCTGAACACGCTGGTTAGTAGCAATTTCGGCTACTGCAAAAGCGGTAGGTATGGTAACCACATGCCCGAGAATGATGATTCCGATTACGCCAATAAAACCAACCTGGCCGACAGCCCAGCCAAAACGAAGGAAAAGGATAGCACCTAAAATGGTGGATAAAGCCGTTAAAAATACTGGCAGTGTGCCAAATTTTGCATTTGTGTTTAACAGTGATTTAGCCATAAGCAAAGCGTTTGTGCACTCTAAAAATGAAAACTAATATTGAGAAATCAAATGGTTTTAATGAGAAATAGAGCCGTACTCTTGTAAAAATAAAATATTGTAAAGTTCAAATTGAGCTAATTGAGCGTTCCCAAATCAGTTTCTGCGATGATATAGTTGGGGCGTTTTTTATTCTCGATAAATAATTTTCCAAGGTACTCTCCAATAATACCCAACATCAGGAGGTTTAGTCCTCCAATAAAAAGAACACTCATTAAAATCGAAGTCCAACCCGGAAGGGCATTGTTTGTGAATAGGAATACACCGAGGGCATAAACTCCGTAGAGAAATGATAATGCAGCGAACAAAAGTCCTAAATAAATAGAGAATCTTAGGGGTTTAATACTAAAAGCGGTAATTCCTGACAACGCAAATGATATCATTTTTTTTAGTGTGTATTTTGAATCTCCCGCCACTCTTTCTCCTGCTTTATAGGAAATAATACACTGTTTAAAGCCCAGCCATTGAATGACGGCCCTCAGAAATATCTGGTTTTCTGAAAAGTTTTTTAAAGCATCCAAAACTTTTCGGTCCAGCAAACGGAAATCTGCAACTCCATTTTCCAACTTCACATCTGACAACCGATTGGTGAGTTGGTAAAACATTCTGGAAGTTAATTTCTTGAACCCGGAAATGGAATCATGGTCAATCCGTTTGGTAACAACAGATTCAAACCCTTCTTCCCATTTTTCGATAAGTTGAGGGATTAGTTTTGGAGGATGTTGAAGATCTGCATCGAGGCAAATAGCACAATTGCCGGAAGCCATATCAAACCCCGCTTTTAAAGCATTCTGATGTCCAAAGTTTCGGGAAAAGGAGATAAAATGAACCGACGAATCATTTTGCCGAAGCTCTTTGATTACTTCCAAGGTATTATCTGCACTTCCGTCATTTACAAAAATTACTTCGTAATGGTACTTTTCTGGGAGATGACTTTTGAGGTCTTTGTAAAAAAGCAGAAGACCTCCTGATTCGTTAAAGCATGGAATAATTACCGAAACTTTTTTTGGTATATTCATCGACACATGTTTTATGTTGTCAAATATACTTTAAGTTTGTAAAACTTAATAAACCACTGTTTGAATAATGAACTCTAGAATCAGGGGATATGTATTGACTGTTTTGTTGGCTATTTCGGTTGTTTTTTTATTTTTTGGTAAAATTATTTCCAATCCCAATAATTATCATTTTTCAGCTGCCGGAGACGGATTTAAGGCGTATTAC
>JBKDZK010000964.1:0-7326 GCA_047971205.1 Draconibacterium sp. | reverse complement strand
AATGAATTTTCGGAGTGGCATTCGGCACAGCGTCTTACCGCGTCTTCTTTTGTACGAATATTATGGGAAACCATTAAGTCGTCCTCAACGGCTGTGTGGCATTCAATGCAGCGAACATGCTTAAAGTGCAGTTCCTGGTTCGGAAGCCAGTTGTGGACGTCGATGAGGGCAGGATTTTCCTGGCCGGAAACCAAACCGTAACGTCTCATATCGTTGTGGCACGACAGACATATTTTATTGCTGTAATCAACAATTTCCAAAATACTGTTGCTGTTTCGGGCAGTTGCCGTGTAGGTATGCTGGCTGTGGCATTTAGCACAAGTAAAGTTATCTCCGTATGCCTGGTAATGCACACTTTTCTGGAATTCTTCCTGTATTTTATCAAACTGGTAGCTGGCAAAAGATTCATCTCCTCCATGACAATCCAAACAGGTTGCCAGGGGCTCCAGTTTCAGGTTGGCGTTATGCGGGTAGGTGGTATAATCGTATGAATGACAGTCGGTACAATCGAACTGTTTATGCACTCCTTCTCTTATCCCTAACGTATCAATAATGTAGTAGGGATTCATTAACTTCTTGTCATCGGTTCCCATCAATTCGTTATGAAATGAATAGGTTTGCTGAGAATGACACTTCAAACAATCGTGTTCTTTCGGGGTGTCGTAGTACTGTGCCAGTGTTCTCACCGAGGAACTGAGACAGAGAAAAAACAATAAAATTGACAGGGAGACTTTCATGGGTCTGTATATTTTAAATTGTTGTATGTATCTTTTTGTGCAATAGAAAACAGTTCGTTCATTTATTAAAAAATGGTAATACCGTTTTACCCGATATTACCATCTTTATTAACCAATTTCATGGTCAGTGCTTTATTAGAACATCCACAAACGGGTGATTGTAAAACCGATTGCAAAGCTTTTGCCTTTGATCGGGTTGTGGTTGTTCATCATTAGTTCCATCGGTAATATTCCGTCGGCTGTTCCAACAAACATTTGGAAAGCATGGGTAAAGGTAAAGAACTCAACACCTACTGCCAGGCTAGGCTCAGCCCAATGATCCCACGTATACTGTTCTGAAATATCTTTCACTTTCAGCGGATGATCGTAAGTAACAATCAGAGATCCCTGTGGTGAGAATTTCAAACGCGCATTGGCGTGTAAACCAATTATATCGTGGTCATTGTCCCAGTCTACAGTGTTGTAATGTGTAAAACTGGCACCCACCTGAAGCGAAAATGCATCGCAAACTTTCCGTCCAACGATCAGTTGCGAATAATACGACAAGCGATCAGTGAATTCAAAAGATTCAGGAACAGAGGTCATTTTTTTTGATTCGAGTTTAAATCCCATGCCATCAAACTGATCAAACGAACGTCCGTCGATACCAATGGCACCGTAAAGGGCTACTGAAACCGGAACGGTACTTCTTTCAGTTTGCTTGAAAATGGTCCATTTGGCGTTCAGGTCGGTCATCATTTTCCGTTTAGTGATACCTGCACCAAGCTGGAAATTTTTAACCGGTACATAATTTAATGCTACCCGGATGTTTGACGAACCATAAATACCGAACAAATCGGATGATCCGTTTTCAACTGAACCAAACTTATGCTGGATAATAAATTCCAGGGTCTTTGCATCGGGAATTACGGTGGTTTGTGCATCAATCAGTATCCCGCTTTCAAAAGGATTGCTGACCGGTGCATCCGGTTCCTTTTCTTCCTGTGCAAAAAGACTGGAAACAGTTAATCCTGAAATAAGGAGAGTCAATATATATTTTTTCATTATATCTCGGATTTGGTTTTTTAATTATCCTGTGCACCCTGCTTGATCCACAGTAGTATTTTTGCAGCCTCGGCGTCAGAATAAGTAGCGTAATGATTGCCGGTCGGTTTCGTGTAAATCAAGCTCGACCCGGGTGTACTTGTATTCACATACCTTGAACTGTTGAGCGACGAATAGGCATTGTCTGTTGACAGGTCAGGAGTGGTCTCTCCTGTTGTGTGGCAACTTGCACATTTGGATGCGAAAATCGGAACAATCTCTGTTGAAAAAGAAATTGTTTCCGCATTCGGATCATCCGGGTCAATGACTTCTTCCTGCGGAATGAAGTCATAAGCACATCCTCCAAAAAATAATGCCAATGCTATGGTTGATATTATAATCTTTAGTGCTCTCATAATAATAAATGTTAGTGAAAAAAAAGACTTCTTCAGCAGAAGTCTTTTTCTGTTATTCAATTAGTTGAGTGATTCAAGCGTATTTTTTAGAACCGCGCGGATGTATTTCGGGTTGTGTACCCCGTTACTGCGGTCTTCCAAGATGGTAGCATAGTTCCACATTGCACCACCAACGTTAAGCGGATAAGTTCCTGAAACACGGCTTCCTGAGCTGGTTATCGCACCTTTCTCAAGAAGTTTATTATGAAGCTGGGTAAACAATTCTTCGACTTCTGTTTGAACGCCGTTTACATCAAAGTTTGTGGCACTGGAGTGACACTTTGTACAGCTTTCAAGAGAAGGATTCCAGGTATGGCCGCCTTCGCCGTTATCGTATTTACTCATGTGGCACAATACACAGGCTCCCCTGTTGCGGTGTGTATCCGATTTGGTGCCAGGATAAGCAGTTGAACCTTGTGGTTCCCAACATCCGATACCTTCAACCAACGTGCCTTGAGGACCGTGGTGTGGACCGTAGCGGCTGCTTGTAACCGTTACTGTAGTTTCACCGTTTGAGCCGGGAACCGGGTAAGAGTTTCTTGGCTGGTGGCAATTCACACACAGGTTTGAATTGTTTTCGTAGTCAATAACTTTTGTAGGATCGGCATAAAGCATTAAGTTAACGGGTTCAACCGTACGTAGTGCATAATCCTGTCCGTCGGTTTCAAAGTCGAAAGAAACGTGGCTTTCATGACAAGTTTTACAATTCATCACTGTTGGATGAGCAAAACCTGTAAAAGTAGTATCGCTTCCGGTAGTTAGCATTTCAAGAAATCCTTCGTGCGAGTGACATGGCGCACATTGGTTGCTTGAACTTCTGGCTGTTGCTCCACCACCAGCGTGAGTTGAAGTAGCATATTGTTCCTTAACAGCGGTCATGTTTGCGGTGGTATGGCACACTAAGCAAGTAACATTTCCATCTTCTCCATTTTGGCCATCCTGTCCATCTTGACCATTTGTTCCGTCGGCTCCTGCGGGTCCCATCGGTCCTTCTTTTGTGCAAGAAGTTGCTAAAACTGCGCAACAGAAACCCAAAAAGAATAGTTTTAAAAGTGATTTGTATTTCATAACGTAATAGATTAGGTAATTGAATTTTTATTCTTATCTAATAAGAAGTAAAAATAATATCCTGTAAATCATGTTTGAAAGTGCCTGGTATGATATAAAAGAACCCCTTAATTGATTATTGACAATAATTGAGTTGACATATATCAATTATCCATTTTTACTGATGGCCACCAGTGAATTTTCATTGAGGATCTCAATGGTGTTGCCATTTACAGCGATTAAATTCGAATCTTTGAACTGGTGTAAAATCCGGACAAAGCTTTCTTTGGTCATGTTCGACATCTCGGCCAGTTCCTGTCGCGTTAAAGGAGCCTGGAAAGCGTTTTCGGCAAAAATCTCGTTTTTCAGGTAAAGCAGGGTATCTGCCACCCGGCCCGGCATGTATTTTTGGGTGTGGTTTACCAACTTGTTAAGCAGGTAGTTGTTTTGTTTGGTGTTGTATCGAAGCAGCCCAACCGCAAACGAATTATTCTCAGAAAAAAGGGTGGTGAGCTTTGCCGAATCAATAAGGCAACATCTGACAGGAGTGAGAGCGGTTATGCTGAAGTGTTGTACACTGCCGTTAAACAAACCTCCCCCGGTAATAAAATCTCCTTTTTTGGCAATACGAACGATAACGTTTTTTCCATTATCGCTTTCCACGTATAATTTTGCAAGGCCTGATCGAACACAAACAACATGGGTCGACGAGGTATTTTGCTTCATAATGGTCTCGCCGGTTTTGTAAACTATTTGCTTTTTATCGTCAATCAGGAACTCGATTTCCTTGTTGGTGAGAGGGGAAAATATGTTGGATTTATGTTCATTGATACACGTTTTACAGCAACCATCTTCCAGCTTGGCACAATTGGTACACGTACTTTCAATAATCTTTGCCATGATAGTATGTTGTAAATAAGGTTTTTAAATTTCCAACAGTTTATTTCTCAGTTAGGTGTAAACCAAAAGTTTTGCGACTTTAACATACTAAATTTTGGTGGATTATCAAAAACGGGTTACAGAATATTTTTGTATTAAACAAATGATCTGAATGAGTATTAAATAGGTTGAATCACCTGAGGTATAGCGTTATGTGACGTTTGTCATGATACGGTTAATGTCCGCTGAAAGAAGAAAACATCAGCAGCTTTCTTCTGATCAAAGCAACATAACAAAGGTAGTTTTTAATAAGAGGTATTTCTGACCGACAACTAAAACCGAAAACGAGGCAATCTGAAAATGAAAACATCAGACAATTCTGGTGCCCCGGCCGGTAATAATGTTTTCCGGATTTGTGATCAGGATTTCCTGTACACCTTTCATTTTTGCCCGGAAACTGTTTTCCAGCTTGGGGATCATTCCTGCACTGATGACTCCTTCTGCTTTGTATTCGTTAAACTGTTGAAGATTCAGATCGTAAATTACACTCGAATCATCGTCCGGATTCAGCAGAACTCCCTTTTTCTCGAAGCAGAAGAAAAGATATACTTTGAAGTAATTAGCCAGCTCTGTAGCCAGTTCTGAGGCAATAGTGTCGGCATTGGTATTCAGCAGTTGTCCTTTGGCGTCGTGGGTTAACGGCGCTACTACGGGCACTACATTCTCATTGATGAGCAGACGAAGTTCGGATACGTTTACATCGTCCACGTCGCCCACAAAGCCGTAATCGATGTCTTTAACCGGGCGTTTGTGGGCTTTTATGAGGTTGAAATCGGCACCGGTCAGGCCAACTGCATTTATTCCGCGTGCTTGTAATCCTGCCACAATACGCTTGTTTACCAAACCGCCGTAAACCATGGTAACAACCTCCAGCGTTTCTGCATCGGTAATGCGTCGCCCATCCACCATTTGGGTTTCAATCCCCAGCTTTTCGGCAATTACAGTAGCTGTTCTGCCGCCTCCATGAACAAGCAATTTATTTCCCGAAATTCGTTGGAACTGATCAAGCAGCGCATTTAACGATTCGGGTTCTTCTACGACTTTCCCGCCGACTTTTATAATGGTTAACCTATCCATACTTCAATTTACGACTATATTTTCAAAAAATTCTCCAAAATCTTTGCTCCGATGGTCCCGCTTTTTTCGGGGTGGAACTGCGTGGCATAGAAATTATTTTTTTGCAGCGCTGCACTAAATGGCTGAATGTAATTGCAGGTGGCAATGGTGTGCTCACTTTTTTCAGCGTAATACGAGTGCACAAAGTAAACGTACTCGTTTTCATTTACACCTGTAAAAAGGTCGCTTTTTAGCTGATTAACTGCATTCCATCCCATGTGTGGCACTTTGGTGATGTATTCTTCGCCAGGTTTGGGAAGAAAACGTTTTACTTTTTCTTCGAAAATTCCCAAACAATCGGTATTGTTTTCTTTCGAATGCGAGCACATAAGTTGAAGGCCCAGGCATATGCCCAGCACCGGCTGTTTTAACGAAACAATGAGTTCGTCGAGTTTGTGTTCCCGAAGATAAGCCATGGTGGTACTTGCTTCACCAACTCCGGGAAATATTACTTTGTCTGCCTTTCTTATTTTCTCGGGATCGGCCGTAATTTCAGCACTGACTCCGAGTCGGTTCAATGCGTTGTTGACCGATTCGATATTACCGGCATTGTATTTTATAATGACAATGTTCATTTTCAATTGGTTAATTCGAGTTTTCATTCCTGCGTAAGCAGGAATCTTTTCGCAGTTTCCTGCCCCTGATTTACTGTTTCAAAAGATAATCGATCACATCAATCATTTCCTTGAATTCATCCTCTTTGTACAGGCGCGTCATGTATGCTATTTTACCTGTTTTGTCGATGATTACGTTTCGTGTTACCCCTGCACCTTTTGCTGCAAAAGTGTAGAAAATTTCACCACCCGGGTCGAGCGCCAACGGGTACGTGACTTTCATATCTTCTTTGAACTTTTTGACCTTGTCGAGCGGCTCGTTCATATCAACGCCAACCAGTACAAAATCTGGGTTATTCTTATGTTTTTGCCAGATATCTTTTTCAATGTGCGGCATTTCCTTTCGGCAGACGCTGCACCAGCTGGCGGTGAACTGAAGCATGACCACTTTGCCTTTTAACGCGGAAGTTGAGATCTTCTTCCCGTCTGTAAGTTCCATGGTTACATCGGGCACTTGTTGACCCAATTTTACGATATAACCATAATCTTCAGGGACTTCCTTGTTGGGCAATTCAGAAATCTGTGCAAAAGCACAAACTCCCCAAAGGGCCAACATTGCGAAGGTAAGTAGTTTCTTCATGGTGTTCATTTTTAATTGAATACGACGGTACGGTTTTTATAAACGAGTATTTTTCGCTGTAAGTGTTTATAAACTGCCTGCGAAAGTACAATTTTTTCCAAATCACGCCCTTTCCGAACCAGATTTTCAACCGTATCCACATGGCTGCAGCGGGTTACGTTTTGTTCGATAATGGGGCCGGCATCCAGTTCCGAGGTCACATAATGACTGGTAGCACCAATGATTTTCACCCCTCTTTGATGAGCCGCATGATACGGTTTTGCACCCGCAAAGGCCGGTAAAAATGAATGATGAATGTTGATGATCTTGTTGGGGAATTTTTGTACAAAGTCTTCAGAAAGCACCTGCATGTACCGGGCAAGTACAACAAAATCGATTTTGTGTTTTCGCAGCAATTCTATCTCAGCGGCTTCCTGTTCTGCTTTGTTGTCTTTATTGATAGGGAAGTAGTAAAATGGAATTCCAAAACGCTCGGTGACAGGCTTTAAGGTTTCGTGGTTGCTGATGATCATTGGAATGTCCACATCCCATTCTCCGGCTGTATAACGTCCCAGAATATCAAACAAACAATGTGGCATTTTTGATACAAAAAGCGCCATTCTGGGCACCGATTTGGAGAAATAAATCCGCCAGTACATTTGCAGGGGAGCGCCAATCAACGTATCAAAATACTCGCCGATTTTGTCTTGTGGAATCGCAAAGTTCTCCAGTTCCCATTCCACCCGCATGTAAAAGATCTTTTCCTGTCTGTCAACGTGTTGGTCAAGGTAGATGATGTTTCCTTTGTTCTGGTTCAAAAATTCGGTGACAGTGGC
>JBKDZK010000963.1:0-1730 GCA_047971205.1 Draconibacterium sp. | reverse complement strand
CCCCGTTCTTTCGGAACCCTTTTCAGAAAGACGTTACCAATGAATATTTTAAAACCTGTGATGTTAATGCACATCTTATTAAAAAAATAAAGGATGTTGATTATGCGTATGCCTGTGTGTTGGGGCAAAAACAAATGTGGGTTCCTATAGAATTTGGTAATATAAAAGGTGCAAATGTTTTATTTAAGTCATTGGGGCCGACAAATGTTTATTTTCCCGCTTTTTATAAATTTAATAACCTGGTTTATGCCGGGTATCCTATCTTATTGTCAGAAAAAGGTAACTCTCAAATTTTATGTCCGGATACAACACATACCAGGCAAATTGAAGTTTCACATGTTGCTTATCCCCGTCCGGAACTAAAAAAATATAAGGAGGCTTTTATTGGAGCGGCTATTGAAGGATCAAACAATAATTTTGAGACGAGCGAAACACTTTATCATTTTAGTAAGGAGTACGAACCTGGTACTTACCATATTCCTTTTCATTCAGCAGCGAAGTTTCGATTTGTCCGGTTCACAATTCCCAAAGGAAAACTCAAGTTAAATGAAATTAAATTTTTAAGTGGGAACAATGAAGTCAAGGGAGAATTAATAAGTTCAAACCCTTTAAATAATCTACTCTTTCAGAAAATTGTTGATGGAGATATGATAACAGGCCATGTCTTTAATAACCCGGGTGATGACCAAAGTTTTGAACATAAAGTTTGGGTTGGTTATGATTTCGGGAAACCGGTTTCTGTCAACGCTTTTGAATTTTATTTTGTATTTAATGCAAACATCAGGAAGGAGGGCATTTACGAGCTGTTGTATTGGGATTTTGGGTGGATATCTTTGGGAAAGAAAGTTTCGGATTCTACAAAACCACTGCATTTCGATAATGTTCCTGAAAATGCTTTACTAATGATAAAAATTCATGATACAGACACGTACAGCCGTATATTTACTTATTCTGAAGGGAAACAACATTGGTGGTAAACCTTTTTGTTTGTAAAAATGCAATGTCAAAATATTTTTTTGATTTACAGTAGACAAACGGATACATCTCAACTTTTTATTACATTTAAACCTAAAATGCTATTATATGTACAAAATAAAAAAAAATCATCTGCAACCTACCGGGAACTTATTGCCTGTACTGGGATTAATCCTCGTAGTACTTTTTTCCTGCACTCTTAAATCCGGTGAACAAAATACCTCCGGGAACGAACCGCTTCCGGCAGAGCCCAACCGGGTGGAAGTGGTGGCGCTCGAACGGGGTGATTTTTACCGCGAAATTGTGAGCAACGGTAAATTGGCTGCCATTGAAAAAGCCGGGCTTTACTTTCAGAATTCCGGTACCATTGAAGCCGTTAACGTCAGGAATGGTCAAACCGTGCAGACAGGGGCAGAGCTGGCACGGCTTCAAAATGACGATTTCCTGTTTAACATGAAAAAAGCAGAAGTGGCACTGGAAAAAGCAGAAATAGACTGGTTGGACGCTCTTAATAGGATGTAAAAGCCAGAAAGCCGGCATTCCGTCCGACCTTATATTGGGCTGTAAAAAGGTTACATTTTAATTTATACCTTAAATCCGCAGCAATAAAATTAGGATTTGAAAAATAGTCATTTTCCTGTTTTGTTGCCTTAAAATTTGATGTTTTCCGCTCAACATCTGATTCCTGATCTCATTTCCCACATAATTGGGCACATCCAAGGCCAGCTCCTCCATGCTCAAGATTTTGTTATTGG
>JBKDZK010000962.1:0-3385 GCA_047971205.1 Draconibacterium sp. | reverse complement strand
GAAGGTATGTGGTAATAGTAAAAAGGCAGATTAGGGGATCCACTTGCTATCTCTGCACAAAAATCAACCAATTCTTCCATTTTTGTTGGTATTAAAAAGACCGGTCACAATGTTCCAATTGCAAATGCTCCCGTGTTCTGTGCGAGTTCTGCCAGTTCTTTGCATTCTCGGGAAGAAGTGGTTCCAACATGTACAATTACTTTAAAATCTTCTGTTTGTTCTTCCATACATTTTTGGACAACCCATTTCCTTTCGTCATTGGTCATCAGCATTCCTTCTCCTGTAGTTCCGCAGATAAAAACACCTTGCAAACCGTCGCTTTTTAGTTTGTTGGCATATTGGGGAATAACAGATAGATTAATGGACCCATCTTCTTTCATCGGTGTGAATGGGGCGGCAATAAGCCCTTCAATTTTTTTAATTTCCATTTGATTTTTTTAATCGTAATTATATAGGAATTCCCAGTAGGGTTTTAGATGCTTCTGAATGGCCTTTTGGTAACCTTTCTTGTCTTTATCTTTAATGAACTGAAGAAGGTCCGTATGTCTTATTATTTCTCCTTTTTTATTTAATTTTTGGTTAATAGGCAAAAAGTAACTCTCGTAGTTTTGTTTTGAGAATTCAAAAACCGGATGCATTATTTTATTAAATTGAAGAATGAAGTCATTACCTGCTATTTCGTAAATTTTTGTGTGAAAGATCATTTCATCTTCTACAGACAGATTATTTATTCCTATCGCCTGCTGACGAGAAACGATGCTTTCAAGTTCGATAATATGTTCCTGTGTAATGTTTGCAAACAAGAATTCTGCAATTCCTATCTCCAATGCAATACGCATTCCCATCATCTCTTTTATTGTTTTTAGACTGAGTAGATTTGGATCCAGAACTTTCTTGAATCCATTCAATAAAGGAGGTTCGGTCACAACAATTCCTCTTTTTGTCCTCGATTGAATTAATCCCAGCATTCGAAGGCGACTCATGGCTTCACGAACTACATTTCGGCTAATTCCTAACATCTCCGAAAACTGCATCTCATTGGGAAGTGAATCTCCCGGAGTCAGATGGTTTTCTTTTATATACTCAATGATTTTTTCTTCAACCTGATCAGCAAGGGTAGTGGTTGATAAGCCTGTTTTCATTCTATTATTAGTTTTATTTGTAGTACAAATATAACAAAACGGAATTAATATCAAAAAATTATAGATTAAAAGTCAAGTATCTGATTGATCTTGAGAAAAGGAATGAGAGATTTTTTATTCATTGCAAATTGCGGTATCTATGTCGATTGGGATTAAAATAAAGAGTTCGAGCAAGTATTGAATACCCATTTTATAAATGGAAGAGAATCTCAAATGGCTTTTATTTAGAATACTTTCATAGATATTGATTCAAAGCTTCTGATCCCAAAATAATTTAAGGTATTCTGGTTATAATTTGAAAAGCACATTCTTTCAAAAAAATCTTTTCCGCAAAATATCCGTGTGGGGCGCACAGTCTGTTGTAAAACCATTCTTCTTGTAACTGAGCAATTTGTTTTCTTCTTAAATTTGAAGAATGACAAGTACTTACCAAAATTCAGTAGACGATTCACGGGAGGCAAATCAATCTTCAAAAAAGAAAGTTTGGTGCCTGATTCTGGCAGCCGGAGAATCAACACGAATGAAACAGCAGAAATTACTGATGCCCTGGAACGGGAAGACAGTTGTTGAGACAACCATCGAAAAGGCTATGGCTTCAGAAGCCGATGAGGTGTTGGTCGTTACCGGCAGTCATCGTTCAGAAATTGAATCGCTTTTAAAACCCCTGGACGTTAAGATCGTAGTAAATGAAAGTTACCAGGATGGAATGCTTTCGACGGTGCTTTGCGGAATAAAGACGATCCCTTCAGCGGTGGATGCTGTGTTGGTAATGCTGGGAGATCAACCGATGATTCAAACTTCGGTAATCAACAGGATCATTGAAATTCACCAAAAGGAAGGGGCGAAAATCATTCTCCCGGTTTGGGAGGAGAAGAGGGGACACCCGGTTTTATTTGATCTGCAATTTCGGGAAGAAATGTTCGGGCTAAAAGGAAATCCGGGATTGCGCGAATTGCTGCAACGATATCCGAATGATGTGAAAGAGCTGGAAGTCGATACTTCAGAGATCGTTGAAGATTTGGACACGCAGGAAGATTACCAAAAACTAAAAGATACATACGATGAAGGAAAAAATGGGTAAAGTAAGACGCTTCCTATTGAAATAGGCAGATAAAGTTCTCGCAAAGAAAAAAAGATCGCAAAACACCTGTTGGCAGTTCTTATTTTGCGATCTTTTATAAATCAACTGGCGCACTTTTCGTGAAAATCACTTTCGACAGCTTCTATATTTTTTAATACAATGCGTGGTCATTTTTTAAATCCTCACCATTCCAAGTCTGAACGTTGGTCCAGGGGGCATCATCCTCTTTCCAGAATTCGTCATCCGTTGAGAGTCCCAGCGGAAGAATAGCAGGAGAACACAAATACAAACTTCCGGTAGAGATGTAATATTCGCCAATCGAATTTTGATGCCCGCACAAGCCAATCTGTAACCAACCATTTTCGTCAAATGTTCCGGCAGCGCTCATCAAACGTTGCATAACAGCTGTTAATGCGCATCGTACCTGGGCTGGCTTAACAATTTCGGGAAGTCTTTTCTGTAAACTTGCCTGCGCCAGATGCTGAAAGGCTCCCATCCGGTAGACCAGCGAGCGGCCGATGGCAGGGAAAGTACCTTCCGGGGAAATCAGTCGTTCCTGAATGGCTGCGTAGCGCGTAAATCTTTTGGCAATTTCTTCGGTGGAGCGGTCGTCTAATTTCTTCTTTTCCTGCATCACGGTTACAATGTCCATCAACATGGGCTGAATAACGTAACTGTTGTAATAGTCCCAGTGAAAATCAGGCCCATCGCCGTACATGCCATCACCCAGGTACCATTCCTGGTGTTTTTTTACCGAAAAATCAAGCCGCATAATGTCGAAAGGCAAATCGTTTTTCAGAAAGAATGCTTCAACCATTCCGCTAAAAAGAAGCCAGTTGGAATAAAAAGGCTTTATGTCGCGGGTGGCCACAAAGCATTTCACAACGTTCTTTTTTGAATCATCAGAAAGTGCCTGCCACAGCTGTTGGGGAGCCCGTAAAAAAGCATGTGCCAAAAATGCTGCATCTACGAGTATTTGCGGTTCCTTGTGATTAAAAAGATAATCGGGCGAAGCTTCGTCGGTAATGTTGTGAATGGTTTTTAAAGCCATCTCCCGGTACTTTTTTCTTAGCCCGGCCTCTGCTGTATCTCCCGAATTGCTTTCCAGCCAGGGCGCCATTCCGGCCAGTAATCTTCCCACTGCTTCCAAATAGGTGGAAGG
>JBKDZK010000961.1:0-5333 GCA_047971205.1 Draconibacterium sp. | reverse complement strand
ACATCCATGCTTCGGGCATTAAAATAGTTATCATCGATCCAAATCGACTTTAATGCATAGTTTCGTTCCAGAACTTTATTGGCATTCTGGCAAAGAAGCTTCAGCAGCTCCGATTCTTTCGTTGTCAGTTTTACTGATTCTTCACCTTCCGTAAGTGTCTGTTTCCTGGTATCGAAAGTAAAGCGCCCCAGCGTAAATACCTGCTGTGCACCCGACTGACCTTCCTGAGAAGTCCTTCGAAGAATGGCTTCAATGCGCATAATGAGCTCTTCCATACTAAAAGGCTTGGTGATGTAATCGTCAGCACCAATTTTGAAACCTTCCAGCACATCTTCCTTCATGTTTTTTGCCGTCAGGAAAAGCACAGGAATATCTGCATTTACAATCCGAATGTCTTTTGCCAGTGTAAAGCCATCTTTTTTGGGCATCATAACATCCAGAATACAAATATCATAATGCTCTTTCATAAATCCCTTGTAAGCGGCTTCTCCATCGGGATATAAATCAGCATCAAAGCCTTTGGCAATCAGGTATTCTTTTAACAACAGGCCTAAATTCTCATCATCTTCAGCAAGTAATAATTTTGTTTTTTGTTCCATGGTTAATTATTTATTTGTGGGAAATAGATTTTAAACTTCGTCCCTTTGTTTAAAGCACTTTCAACCTTTATGGTTCCGTTGTGCAAATCCACAATTTTTTTCACATAACTCAGTCCCAACCCAAAGCCCTTCACATCATGCACATTTCCGGTAGGAACCCTGTAAAAACGATCAAAAATCTGATCATGGTGTTCCTTCCCAATTCCTATGCCATTATCTTGTACAGAAATCATTATCTTATTCTTCCGGTTTTCTGTTCTCACCCAAATCTCAGGATTTTCCCTGCTGTATTTCATCGCATTATCCAGCAAGTTAAAAATAACATTGGTAATATGCACTTCATCTCCTTTTATGACAGCATCCTCTGCCATAATCTCGGTATGCAATATTCCGTTTTTATTCTTCACCCGAAGCTCGAAATTGGCAGTAACCGTCTCTATCATCTTATTTACATCAAACTCCCGAAGCTTCAGTTTTAAGCGGCCTTCGTTAAACACAGCCATCTGAAGAACCTTTTCCACCTGAAAACTAAGCCGTTTGCTCTCCTGGAAAATCACTTTCGACACATGTTCGATGGTAGACGGAGTATTTGCAATACTACCATCCTGCAACATCTGGCTTGCCAGTGAAATGGTGGAGATTGGCGTTTTCAGCTCGTGCGTCATATTATTTATAAAGTCGTTCTTGATGTTCGAAAGCTTCTTCTGCCTCAGAATGACAAGAATCGCATAGGCAAAAATGGCAATCAGCAATCCCGTAAGAATAATAGTCGGAATAATCGTCAACCCCGTCTGTCGGAATAAATAACGTTTCCGGTGTGGAAAATAAACGTTCAGGTAATTCGGTTTTGGGCCGTAATAATCGTTCTGAAATAACGGCAGTGGATATTCTTCTCTATTTTTAGGATTATAATCACTATCTCCAAAAAGAACGGTCTCTTTAGCCATGGTTGAATTCTTGATGGCATATTTGTATTCCAGGTCAATCCGAAATTGTGCCATTGCCGCATCCAAAAAAGCTTTTACCCGCGTTGAATCAATGCGCTCTTCAAGAGGCAGATCTTCCAAGGCTATCTTGTAATTCCACCAATCGCCATTACGCAGCCACTCTTTCCTCCGGCGCTGTTGCTCCAGGCTCTGCTGCATAAATCCTTCCACCCCCATAACGGACAAAGAGTCGGTTGAGTCTTCAACCTGAACTTCGTATTGCTCTTCAAAACGACTAACAACTCCCTGGTTGGAATAACTGAGACTAAAACTCAACGTTCCTCTTGCCGGGCCATTGTTGGGAAATACATTTCCAAGTTCTTCCTTTTTCCCGTTCATTCCCGGAACTTCTCCCCGCCGCGCGTATTCCCGTGCCAATCGTTGCTCATCCAAGTTTAATTGTATAGCCACCATGTTCAGCGCATTTTGCACCAGCTGGTCAAACTGCTCCTCCCGAATATCAGAAGCAGACTTGATCATAGTAGTCTGTACCAAAATCAAACCTGAAAGCACAATGGCCATCAACACAATCAGCGTTATCAGCATTTTACGACTCATGCTCCAAAGATAAATTGATTAAAAAGCCCTGATTTCGCCCCTTAACATTATTTAACAGGATATGTTAAATTGTAGAATTTATTAACCACCAGTCCCTGTTTTTCTTACTTCTCGCTTAGCACCTGCGCAATTACCTGCGGAAAATACCGGTACTCCAGCTCATGCACCTTTGCCGCCACCTGCTCTGGCGTGTCCTCAGGTAAAACCGGACATGTGGCCTGAAATATAAGTTTCCCTTCGTCGTAGTTCTCGTTCACATAATGGATAGAAATTCCCGATTCCTTTTCCTCGTTTTCCACCACAGCCCGGTGAACGTTCATTCCGTACATTCCTTTTCCGCCGTATTTAGGCAAAAGTGCCGGGTGTATATTAATAATAGGAAAAGACGAAACCAGGCTTTCGGGGATCAACCAAAGAAATCCGGCCAGCACAATCAGGTCCACTTTACGTTCTCTTAACGTATCCGGTATCCCATCAGTTTGATAGAATTTTTCGCGGTCAAATACAAATGTATCCACCCCAAAATTACGGGCCCGCACCAGCGCATAAGCATCGGCTTTGTTCGACCACAACGAATCTACCACAACATCCTTGCTATCAGCAAAATATTTAAAAATATTTTCAGCGTTTGTACCCGATCCGGAAGCGAGAATTGCGATTCTTTTTTGGCTCATTTTTTATTGTTTATTTTGATTTCGAACTTTTAAACAAATAATTCAAATTTAGGCATTTAGGGTAAAAGATACTTGCCGTGTTAACATCTTTTTTAAATTTTTTCTTGGAAATTTCGAGCGTAAATGTATTACTTTGCAGCGAATTATTTAAAACAAAAATTAGTATTAATTAAAATTAAAAGTTATGTCTGACGTTGCAGCAAAAGTAAAAGCTATAATCGTTGATAAGCTAGGTGTTGACGAGAGTGAAGTAGTTCCTGAAGCTTCTTTCACCAATGACTTAGGTGCTGATTCACTTGACACCGTAGAATTAATTATGGAATTCGAGAAAGAATTCGATCTTGCTATTCCGGACGACGAAGCAGAAAAAATTTCTACCGTAGGTGAAGCAATCGCTCACATCGAATCTGCTGTTAAGTAATCTGACTCATATTATTTTTCTTTTATGGAATTAAAACGGGTAGTAATAACCGGTGTTGGTACCGTTAATCCTTTAGGGAATTCCGTTGAAGAGTATTGGGAGAATCTAAAGAATGGCGTAAGCGGAGCTGGGCCTATAACCCACTTCGACGCATCGCTGCATACCACAAAGTTTGCATGTGAAATTAAAAATTTTGATCCTCTCCAATACATGGAGAAAAAGGAAATCCGCAAATACGACCTGTATACACAGTATGCATTTGCTACCGCGGCCCAGGCTGTTGAAGACAGTAGCCTTGACCTGGAAAAAGTTGACGGTGACCGGGTTGGCGTTATTTGGGGTGCAGGAATTGGAGGTTTGCAAACTTTCCATGAGGAAGTTCGCGCCTACAGCGAAGAGCGTCCTCGTTTTTCTCCGTTTTTTATCCCGAAAATGATTGCAAATATTGCAGGTGGGTTAGTCTCAATCAAGTACGGATTCAGAGGTCCTAACTATACGACAGTTAGTGCCTGTGCATCGGCTTCTCACGCAATGATTGACGCTTTAAACATGATTCGCATGGGCAAAGCCGATATCATGCTTACCGGAGGCTCTGAAGCTGGAGTTAACGAAGCCGGTATTGCCGGATTCAACTCTATGCGGGCTATTTCCACACGCAATGACGATCCTAAAACGGCTTCACGCCCATTCGACAAAGACCGCGACGGTTTTGTGATGGGCGAAGGCTCTGCTGCATTTATATTCGAAGAATACGAACATGCAAAAGCACGCGGTGCAAAGATTTATGCAGAAATTGCAGGTGGTGGCATGTCGGCCGATGCTTTCCATATGACAGCACCCGATCCCGACGGAAAAGGCGCCAGCCTTGTAATGAAATGGGCATTGGAAGATGCGGAAATTAAACCCGAAGATGTGGACTACATCAATGTTCACGGAACGTCGACTCCCCTGGGAGACATTGCCGAACCAAAGGCGATTATTAAAACCTTTGGAGATCATGCTTATAAACTTAGCATCAGTTCTACCAAATCAATGACCGGCCACCTTTTGGGAGCTGCTGGAGCGGTAGAAGGCCTTGCCAGCATTTTAGCCATTCAAAATAGCATTGTACCCCCTACGATCAACCATTTTACTGACGATCCTGAGATCGACAGCAAGTTGGATTTTACATTCAACAAAGCCAGGGAAAGGGAAATTAAGTTTGCTATCAGCAACACCTTTGGTTTTGGTGGTCATAATGCTACTTTGGTTTTCAAAAAATTTTAGAAAACTGTGGTTAGAAAGATAGTACAACGAGTAAAACTCTTTTCATCAGAACGAAGAGAGTTTTACTTGTTTTTAAAAGACCTGCTAGGTTTTTACCCCCGCAACCTAAAACTTTACGACCTTGCGTTTATCCACAAATCGGCTTCAACGGTCGATTCCCAAGGCAACTTTGTAAACAACGAGCGGCTTGAATACCTCGGTGATGCTATTTTAGGAGCTATTATTGCCGATTTCCTTTACAACCGCTTTCCACAAGAAGACGAAGGATTTCTAACAAAGACCCGCTCGAAACTCGTAAACCGGGCTTTTCTTACCCAACTAACCCACGACATGGGTTTACATGTTTTTATCGATTCCAATACCACCAAGAAAATTGATAAAAGCCACATTTACGGTGATGCGCTCGAAGCATTGATTGGCGCCATTTACCTGGACAGGGATTACCACTCAGCAAAGTTTTTTGTTACTAAAAAGATTCTTTCCCAGTTTGTTAACCTGAACGAAATAGAACAGGAAGATTCGAACTTTAAAAGCCAGCTAATTGAGTGGAGCCAGAAAAA
Organism: Draconibacterium sp.; assembly: GCA_047971205.1. GTDB lineage: Bacteria > Bacteroidota > Bacteroidia > Bacteroidales > Prolixibacteraceae > Draconibacterium. Next base: position 269 of record JBKDZK010000961.1, on the reverse strand, counting down.
CAAACGCGAGGTTGAGTTTGAAACCAGCGAAGAAACCGATGAAAAACTCAAACAACCCAAATTTCATGCGGTTATAAAAATCGACAATGCGGAAGTTGGCCGCGGCTCGGGAACCTCGAAAAAAGAGGCGCACCAAAATGCAGCCCGCGAAACGCTTAAGAAACTGAAAGAAATATAAACTCAGCAACTTACTGTTTCATATTCTTTATACTTTTGCGCCCGAATAAAGAAAATTCTTGAAGTTGACTATCCCCGTGGCAGAGCCAAGG
>JBKDZK010000960.1:0-3034 GCA_047971205.1 Draconibacterium sp. | reverse complement strand
TTTCATAGCCTTCTAACTTTTGTTAATTTGGAAATACAAAGTTAGTTGGCTTAGCTATTTATTCATGTCCTTTTGTCTTTGCCCATTTTTAGTTATTACCTCAATGGTGTGGCTTTCATTTCTTTAGTTTTTTAGTTTCCAACTACGAGTGTTGAGCCTGTTGCCCTGATGGCTCTTCGCTCACAGCCCGTAGCTGATTATTCATAATTCAAATTAAATCGTAATCCGAGGTACACTTTTCGCCCCATTACCGGCCCCCAAACTTTGGTGGCGTCAAAATTGGGCCCGAACGGATCGTCAGCTCCCTGTATCGGGTGTGCCTGTTTAAAATCGCCCAGGTTTTCTGCCCCAAAGTAAACACTCCAGTTTCTGAAATACTTGGTAATCTGTGTATTCATCACCATATACGGATCGAAAGCAAGGCCGCCTGCACTTACTTCGCCGGGATATTCCGGAATACGCCCGCCGCCGTTAAACTGAACCGTGTAGTCAAACATCCACTTTTTCAGGTTGGTGGTGTAATTCAGGTTGATCAACCCCTTGTAATCGTTGGTAAGCGGTTTGTCCACCAACTCTCCGCCAATGGTTTGTTTGATGTTGTTTACACGGTAAGCCAGCAAAAGATCAAGCCTTTCGATGGGTTGCCAGCGCACATCGAACTGCAGACTGTTGGCAAACGAAGTTCCCTGTAAGGGAGTCAGCATCACATAATCAGGAGATGTTTCGCGGTCAACAATCAACTGCGAATCAAAACTGGTGCGGAAAAATTCGGCATTCAGTGTCAACTCACGTCCCAGCAGGGTGTAATTCTGAATAAAGGCGAAACCGTAGTTCCAGGCTTCCTCCTGCATCACATCGTCAGTCCATTGCAAGGGACGCGATGAAGAGAGCAAATAAACATTCTCCGAAAGTACATTGGCCGTACGGTAACCTTTCCCCGCACTGGTACGAATGGTAAAATGATCGGCAAAATGGTAACGGAAGTGCATGCGCGGCGTCACAAAAGTTCCGAACAAGTTGTGAAAATCGGTACGCAAACCCGCCATCAGCGTGAGATTCGGATTGGGCTTGAACGTATATTCAGCAAACAAACCGGGCACCTTTTCGGTACGCTCGATGTTCTGATCGTAAATGGCTTCGTTGAAATCGTCGTACACAAAACTGGCTCCTGCATTCAGAATATGACGGGCATATGCGTCCAAATCCTGTGTCAGGATGGCACTCGCATAAAAACGGGTTTCATCGGCATTGTAAGGCGTTAACCCGTAGTACGATTCGGTTTCGTGACGTGAGAAATTCGACAGCCAGGCGATGGCTGATTTGCCATGGTTAAAAGTATAGCCCGATTTTAGAAAAGCATCTATCCGGTCGTTTTTGATGTTCACCCCGTAAGGATTATTCACCGAAGGCTCCATGTCCCAGTTAACATCCTTTTGACCCCCCATGCGTTCTTCGGTCAGAAAATTAACATAAGCCTGAGCCATGAATCCATTCTGGTCGTTGAATTTCCAACGGTTTGCTACCTGGAACATCTTCGACATCGGCTCGTCCAGGAAACCGTCGTGGTTATGGTCGTTGCGTTTCGAAAGATCGTGCCCGTGTACAAAAATTCCCGTTGTCAATGTATCGCCTTTCAGACGAATATTCCCGTTTCCGTTGTATTCGAGCCGGCCATCGATGTTTCCGTACAGGTTCAGAAACAGCTTTTCATCCGAATCGGGCTTTTTGAGCTCGGCATTGATCTGCCCGGCAATGGCATCGTAGCCGTTAACCACCGAAGCAGCTCCTTTCGACACCTGGATGGATTCCATCCACGGTCCGGGAATGTAGGTCAAGCCCGAAGCCGTAGCCAGTCCGCGCAGATTGGGCATGTTTTCGATCTGCATTAGCGAATAAGTTCCGTCGAGCCCCAGCAGTTTGATCTGCTTGGCGCCGGTAATCGCATCGCTGTAACTCAGGTCAACCGACGGATTGGTTTCAAAACTCTCGGCCAGGTTGCAACAGGCCGCCTTGTGGAGCTCTGCCCCGCTGATGTTTTCGGCCTGTATCGGGTTGATTGTGGATAAATAAGTTCCGCGGTTCTTTTTTACCACTTTTACTTCTTCGAGCTCCAGGTTGGGCTCAAGCACCACTTCCAGTGCCTCTATTTCATGCACGTGAACCACCTGCTTTTCGAAACCAACAAAGCTAAACACCAACATGTGATGGTCGCTTTTCTGACCGATGCTAAAACTTCCGTTAGCATCTGAAGTGGTTCCCTGCATGCTTCCTTCCCAGTAAATATTTACACCGGGAAGTGGTTGTTTTCCGTTTCCCTCCTTTGCATATACAATTCCTTTTATTTCATCGGCAAAAGAAAGGCCGGGTAGTATCATTAAAATAAATAATAAATATTGCTTCATTGCTTAAGATATTACAACCGAAATACGAAGCAAACGCCCGTATTCCAACTGTTTAACATTGGTTAAAACACTTATTGCCCGCCAAAATGCCGGGCATCAAAAACAATCTTAAGCCAGCGAAGGGATTTTTAGCTGCTGAATACTGATCAGAAACTCAAGCGAAGACTCAAGTTTGGGTGGCGGAATGTGAACTTCAGATTCGTTCTCAAACGCTTCAATATCCGGAAGCAAAGTTTCCGGCACTTCCACCGTACCTATTTGAAGGGGCCGCGGTGTGGAAGCCAGAAATTTAACTTCCTCGTTAATTGCCTTGTCCTTTAATTTAAAAAAGAAAACCTCGGGCGACTCACATCCACATTCGTCGTGGTGCCCGTGACAGGTGTTACATTCGTGGCATTCTTCTACGGTACATACCTGCTCATTTCCATCGGTATCGTTGGTGTGATGGCTCTGAAACTCGGTCTCGCAGGTATCCGGCCGAACAAAAATACTGGTGTACTTCTCTCCCGAACACAAACAATTACTGCTATACAAAACATAGCCCGACGAAGATATCAGAAAGATCATCGCCAACAGTACAACCAATATGTTCCGGAAAATTTTCACCGTTGCAAATATAATATAAAAGGTTA
>JBKDZK010000959.1:0-12353 GCA_047971205.1 Draconibacterium sp. | reverse complement strand
GCTTCATCCAGTTTTAGGGAAGCGTTTGCCCGCTTGATTCCCCGAAAAGTACGGTGCCCTGCGAAGGGATCAGCACTCCCAGGTTTTCATCGCGCCCCTGCAAAAGGTACGTGGCATTGTTGTGCTGGTAGCTGTCAACCGCATTTTCCGACAGCTTGCCCAATAGTTTTTCTTTTCCTTTCAGCCGGTTAAAAATCAGGCCGGCTTTCAGGTCTTCAAAGTCTGCCAGCATATCCTGGTCGCCTTCGCTGTCACCGGCAATTAATACAGGACCGTAGCCGTACCTGCCGTTTTTCCCTGCCAGAAAACGCGTAATGGCAGCTGTTTTTCCACGTCCCTGTGTTTGAAAATAGTTCTTGCGGAATTCCGGCAAAATAAGCCCGGCTGAGTCGCGCTCCAGTTCCATGGCAATCACATGCGAGGCATCCAGGTTGTACCCGAATTCAGGAAAAGACGCAATTCCTTTTACCACATCCACAAACGAGGCCGAGCACACCCAAACATCAAAACCCGCATTCCGCAGCTGATGATAGAGCTCCTGCATTTCGGGAACCAGCCGCAAACCATTTTTCCAGGTTATTTTTACCTGTCCGGCCGATTGCCCGGCAAGTTCTTCCGCTCCGGGACTTACCCAACTTATTTTTTCGATGGGCTGGTTTTGCTGCCACTTAACGGTTTCAATGGTCATGTTGGTAACACGTGCCGAATCGAGCCCGGAAAACAGGTAGGTTACCCACGGGTAGGAAACATCGGCGCTGAAAGTATTGTAGATGGCGTCGTACAGAAAACGCAGCTTGGTGGTAAAATTCGCATAATGCGGGTTTTCTTTTACCTGTTCGAGCAAAAGCGAACCGTTACCACTCAGCTCCGCGTAGTTGACAAAAAGCCAGTTGTAACTGGCAAGAATATCCGTAATAACCTGTTCGGCAGTGATGGCTTCTCCTGCTTCGTTCTGGTCGGCAAGCGCTACCTTGGTGTCAATGCCGGTGCGTAATGCTTTTTCAAGAACCTCCGGCGTACAGCCAAAGTGAAGGTGCTCGAGTTGATAGATGAGCGTTGCCTCCTGTATATCGAGAAAGATCGAAGTATTGTCCCAGTCAAAAACCGCATAAGGCGGTTGGTCGGGGTTGTAATCACCGGAGTTTTTCCCGTATTGATTGATCAGGTTTTCCAGTTGTTGCCGGTTAAAGGCATCCCAGTTGCCGCCCAGTTTGGCCGATTGTTTTGCTGGCTGCGAGCAGCCAAAGTTGATCGCAAATAGGGCAAGTAAAAGATAGAAAGTGAAAGTTCTCATACGATTAGTGTTTTTTTGGTTTAAAGTTTCAAACTGCCTTGTTCATCAAATTCCCAGAACGGTGCCCAGGCTATTTTCCACGAATGCCCGTCGGGGTCGACAAAGTAGGCATCGTAGCCACCCCAGAAGGTGTCGCGAGGTTCCACTAAAACTTTGGCACCGTTTTTTACGGCTTGCTCAAACACCGCCTTAACAGCTTCTTTCGAATCCTGGTTAATGGCCAGCGTAACACCCGAAAAACCGGATCTTTCAGCCGGAATTTCAGCATCTTCGGCTAATTTATTGAGCGGGTAAAGCGCCAGAACGATTCCGCCGTGGTTGAAAAAAACGATGTTTTCGTCGCTGCCGGGAGCAGGCTCCCAACCCAACGCATTTCTGTAGAACGACCGGGATTCGGGCAGACTTTTCACCCCCAGAGTTACGATGTTTAAGCGTGGTTTCATTTTATCTCTGCTTTTTTATGGTGGTTTTGCCATCTTTTGAATTACGAAGGCTGCTTTCAAAAGTAAGAAATCCAGCGTAATATGGAGACTATATTCTTTTATATCCCTATTAAAATAAGATTAATCTGCATCAGTTCTAAATACATCCCCGTACCTTGCTTTTCTGCAGGTTACATTTTTGTTTTGCCTAAATTTTTGGTTATTTAGTCTGCCTGTCCGAAGAGTTTATGGAAAGAAAAACATGTGTGCTTTTTTGCCGGTGTAAGGCCAAGGTAATATCCTCCGAATCGCTGGATAAAATCGCTGAAGGCTTGCGGAATTTCGATACCGATGTTTTTGAATTGCAGGATCTCTGCGCGATGACGATCCATGAAAAGGATGTGCTGAATACGATCGGAAAAGAGTTTCAGCAAAAGATCGTTGTGGCTTGTTATCCGCGTGCTGTCCGAAATATGTTCCGGCAAAACGGGATTGAAATGGGCGATGTTGAGGTGCTGAATTTTAAGGAGCTACCGGCTGAGCAGGTCTTTTCAAAACTTGAGAATGATTACCAGGTTCCGAAGGGAGAAGCGCGCTACCAGGTACAGATCACTGATTTGAATGTACCGGCCTGGTTTCCGGTGATCGACGAGTCGCTGTGTACGCTTTGCGGGAAATGTGCCCGTTTTTGCTTGTTTGGCGTTTACAGTTACGACCGGAAAAGCCTGAAAGTGGTGGATCCGCTGGCGTGCAAGGATCAGTGCCCGGCTTGCGGACGAACGTGCCCCACTTCGGCCATTATGTTTCCGCGGCTGGCTGAAACCACGGTGTTGGCCGGCGACGAACCCAACGGACAAAAGATTGCCATCGATAAGGGCAGCCTCCTCATGACCCTGAATGCGCGAAACCAGAACCGGCGCAACATTTTCAGACAGGGAGTTGTTGAACAGGCGGAAGAGGAGCGCAGAAAAGCCCTAGAAGAATTTAAAACGGGACTGGATTTTACACGGAATGATAAAAAGGATTCTTAAAAATACCGACAGAAAGTGCCTGTACAAGTTTGTGTACAACATGGGGGTGAAGGGCTCGCTTAGTTTTGCGCGTTACCAGCGGCGACTGAAAAAAGGCGATTTCTTTCCGGCGTTTCATTTTATTTCGGTTACCGACGACTGCAACCTGAATTGCCAGGGCTGCTGGGTGACGCATAAAAAGAAAAACGCCCGCATGTCGCCCGAAACGCTGAACCGGATCATTGAAGAGACGAAAGCAAAAGCTTCGTATTTCTTTGGAATACTGGGCGGTGAACCGCTCACCTATAAACCGCTGCTTGAGGTGTTGCAGAAGCATCCGGATTGCTATTTTCAGCTGTTTACCAACGGAACTTTACTGACTCCGGAAGTGGCCAACGAGCTTCGAAAACTCGGAAATGTAACACCGCTGATCAGTTTTGAAGGCGATGAAGTGGTGGCAGATGTCCGCAGGGGCGGAAAAGATGTGTTTCGTCGTACGGTGGAAGCCGTTGAAAATGCAACCAACGCAGGTTTGATCACCGGTGTGGCCATGAGCGTTTGCAAATCGAACATCGACCTGGCCTTGTCGGCTGATTTTGTGAACTCGTTGATTGAGAAAAATGTGGCTTACCTCTGGTATTACATTTACCGCCCGGTGGGAGCCGACTCAACGGTTGAGTTGGCCTTGGACAAGGCTGAAATTCAGAAGTTGCGGCAGTTTATGGTGGATGCCCGTTCTCAATTCGACATTGCCATTATCGATGCCTACTGGGACCAGAACGGAAACGGACTTTGCCCGGCTGCTACGGGCCTGAGCCATCACATCAATGCCTCGGGCTTTGTGGAACCTTGTCCGGTCATCCAGTTTGCGGCCGAGAATGTAAACGACAAACCATTGGAAAACATATACAGGGAATCTGCGTTTTTGCAGACCTTACGAAATGATATTCCACACAAAACCACTGGGTGTGTTGTGATGGAAGATCCGAACTGGCTGGTGGATGTGGCAGAGCAACACAAGGCGGCTGACTCTTCCGGCAGGGAGAACGAAGCAGCACGTTTACGGGCAATGCCACCGGTTCCGGGCCACGGTTCGGGTGTTCCGGTTCCGGAGAAAGGATGGATTTACCGCTTTGCCAAAAAACGCGCCTTCTTTGGATTGGGCGCTTACGGTTAAAAAAATGACAGCAAAAAAACGCATGTTGAAAGTCCCGACGGACAAGCGAATCCGTGAATTATTGCGGAAGGAAGTCGTTTTGTTTGCTGAACGGAATACAATTCTGCCACCGGCTTCTTTTGAATTGCTGGAGGCAAAGTCAAGAGAGCTGCTTTCTCAGCTTAAAATGGACGAGGAATTTCTGGATTTCACCATCGTATTGCTGGGCAACGAAACCTGGCGCGAGGTGGTGAATGCCACACCTTTTCACCGCCGTTTGCTGTTGTTGCCGCAGTGTTTGCGGAATAACCTGCAGTGCAAAGGCATTTTTGATGAGCTGGGCTTGATCTGTGCCGGGTGCAAAGGTTGCCAGATCGACGATATTATTGGAAAAGCAGAAGAACTGGGTTATTCAACACTGGTGGCCGAGGGAACAACGGTTGCCATTGGCCTGGTGGAAGAAGGTTCGATCGATGCGGTAATTGGCGTGAGCTGTATGCCGGTTTTGCAAAATTCGTTTGAGCCGGTTTCGCGGGCTGCTGTTCCTGTTATCGGGCTGCCGCTGTTGTACAATGGTTGCAGCAATACTTCGCTCGACTACGACTGGTTGTTTTCCGAGATTGATCAGATCACGGATAAAGCAGAATCGAGGCCTCTTTCGGTTTCGGTGATCCGAAACCAGGTGGAAGAATACTTTACGGAAGAGAAGCTGAAAAAATATTTCTCCGGGCATACAGAAACCGAACAACTGGCCCGGACTACCATGGCTTTGGGCGGGCAACGGATGCGTCCTTTGCTGGCCCTGCTCGCGTATCAATCCTATTCCGGAGAAATTATGGAGGAAGTACAGCAGGCGCTGGCGGTGATCATCGAGTGTTTTCACAAAGCTTCGCTGGTGCACGATGATATTCAGGACGATGAGGATTTTCGTTACGACCAGCCTGCGTTGCATAAAACGGCCGGAATCCCGGTGGCCATCAACATTGGTGATTACCTGATCGGTAAAGGTTACCAGTTGCTGGCAGGTGCTCCGTGCGATTCAAAAGTAAAAGCCGAGTGCCTGAAAGTGGTGGCCAACTCGCATCTGAATTTGTCGGAAGGACAGGGCGCCGACATTCTTTTGTCGCAGAATATAGCGCAAAAATCAGTAGATGATATTTTGAAGATATTTGAGCAAAAAACCGGGGAAGCCGTGAAAGTGGCGTTGCTAACCGGTGCCATTGCCGGAAATGCCCCGGAAAAGGAGCTGACGGTTTTGGCTCAGTTTGCCGAATATTTTGGCATTGCCTACCAGATTCGTGACGATTTGAATGAACTCCGCGAAGTTAACGACCGGAAACATGCTTTTGATTTTCCCTTCCTGTTGTCGTTGCTAAAACAAAGTATCAACGGGCATTCTCCGTCGTTTTCAGAGATCATTCAAGCCGGGAATTTTGACGCGCTGCTCGAGGGTTTCAATATTCATGAAACGGAAACAACAGCCGATAAATACCTGGACGAATATGTGCAAAGGTGTTATGCTGAGCTCAATCGGCTGGAGAACCGGAAGCTGCGGCTGAGTTTGTACGGAGTGATGGGTAAAGTATTCAAATCGTAGCGTGGCCGGAAAACAAGCATACCAGCCCGTATCTCATCAGTTTATTTCCGAAATTGAAAATGGATTTTTACTGCTCGATGAAACCAGCCGGGCCGAGGTAATTGCCTTTGTAAAATCGCAACAGCACGACTCCGGTGCTTTTTCGAACCGCGCCGGAAATCCCGATTGGTATTATTCGCTGTTTGGAAGCTGGCTGTCGGTGGCCTTAAAGCTGGAGGAGCAGGAGAAAAATCTGGGGAAGTTTACATCCGCTGTTCAGCCTGCACCCGAAAAAGTAGTCGATAAGTTTTCTTGCCTGCTGATCAACCGGATATTGGGAAACGATGTAAAAAAACCATCCCTTCTTGGGTTGATCGGATGGATTCGAGAAGGAGGTAAAAACCTGAATACTGCTTATCAGTTTTTTCTTTTTATGCTGAGTTTTGATGCGTTTTATGGAAAAAACCGGCTGGCTTATGGGGGAGCTCGGCTTTTTCTGAATTTTTACAAACCCACCGGAAACCTGCCTTGCAGTTTTTACGCTTCCCTGCTTTTTGCCCGTTTTCTGACCGGGAAGAAACTGAGCGGGGAAGTGGCTGTTTTGATGGATTATTTTGAAGAAGGAAAAGGGTTTAAAGTGTTCCGCGAGCAGGAAAATGCCGATCTGCTTTCAACCGCCGTGGCACTTTTTGTTCTGAAAAAAAAGGGCGCCGATCTTCGGCTGGTGATCCCCGATTGTTTGAATTTGGTGCAGGATAACTACGAAAAAGGGGCTTTTTTGTCGGGCGATGGCGATTCTTCCAAAGATTTGGAATATACTTTTTATGGATTGCTAACTTTGGGATTGCTTTCATAAAATGGACAAAAAGAAGATACATCATCAGTTAAATGAAGTAGGCCGCATGCTGGCCTCAAAACTCAACCCGGAGGGATACTGGGAAGGCCGGCTTTCTTCCAGTGCGCTGGGAGTGGCAGTGGCGGTGGCTGCCCTGCATTTTGACGATCCGCAAAAGAATTCGGATGCCATTCAGCGTGGAATCCGGTGGTTGCAGCAGAACATTAACAGCGATGGCAGTTACGGCGACACACCGGAGAGTCAGGGAAATGTAAGCACGAGTTTGCTGGTTTATGCGGCGTTGAATCTTTATGCAATAAAGGAAAAAGCGGTACAGGAAACGCAGCAGAAAACTGCGGGCTATTTGAAGGCCCTGAATATTGATGTGAATTCTCCGCAAGTGGCTGAATTTATTTTGGCACACTATCAGAAAGACTATACGTTTTCGGTGCCGATCCTGGCGATGTGCGGATTGTGCGGTGTGCCGGGAGAAGACGCGTTCCGGCATATTCCGCAACTTCCTTTTGAACTATCGCTGTTGCCGCGGCCTTTTTATCGGTTGCTGAACCTGAGTGTGGTGAGCTACGCCATTCCGGCGCTGGTGGCAGTGGGTATTGTAATCTTCAAAAAGAAAAAATCCAACCGTTTCGGACGCTTTGTCCGGCGATTTTCCATCCCAAGAGCGATGCGGATCTTGCACCGGATGCTGCCCGAGAGTGGCGGTTTTTTGGAGGCCGTTCCTTTAACGGCTTTTGTTGCGCTGAGCCTGATCAACTCCGGTTTTGGCGATACCGAAGTGGTTCGGAAAGGCGTTCAGTTTTTAAAACGCACACAACGTGAAGACGGTGGCTGGCCCATCGATGTGGATCTTTCAACCTGGGTGACATCGCTTTCTGTAAAAGCTTTTCGATCAAATTTAAGTGGCTTTCTGACCACCGATCAGGAAGACGATATTGCCGATCATTTTAAACTGATCCAGAACGACCGGGTTCATCCGTTTAATGGTACTGTTCCGGGAGGCTGGGGCTGGACTAGTTTTTCGGGTTCGGTTTCCGATGGGGACGACACGCCCGGGGTGATACTGGCATTGTTGAATCTTGAACCCGAACGGCAGGTAAAAAACGAAATTCTGAACGGAGCCCGGTGGCTGAAGAAGCTGCAAAACAGCGATGGCGGATTTCCGACTTTTTCGCGCGGATGGGGAAAACTACCCTTTGATCAGAGTTGTTCCGATTTAACCGGACACTGTTTGCTGGCGGTATCCGCAGTGTTGGAAACCTATCGGGATGAAATAAGAAACAAGGATGTGCGCGCGTTGAAAACCATTTTTGAACGTGCCTTAAAATACCTGGAGCACAAGCAATCGGGAGATGGAAGCTGGGTGCCGCTTTGGTTTGGAAATCAGTTGGCGGGAAATCACTCCAACCCTGTGTACGGAACAGCCAAAGTGGTGACTTATTTAAAAGATGCCTTAACGCATAACTGGCATTCGGAAGCTGCTCAAAACAGGCTTAAGCGTTTGATTAAAAGCGGGCAGGCTTTTTTGATGTCGGTGCAAAATGAAGACGGAAGCTGGGGGGGCGGAAAAAGTATTCCGGGGACCATTGAAGAAACTTCGCTGGCTGTGTCTGCACTTGTTTCGGATGAAAATACAGCCATTTGCATAAATGGCTACCGCTGGCTTGAAACCTATATTCAGAAAAGCGGGTTTAAACCCGCGCCTATCGGGCTTTATTTTGCCTCGCTTTGGTACGACGAAGCATTGTATCCCGTAACTGCTTACCTGGAAGCGCTCAGCAGAACCTGTGAACAGTTCGCTGCTGAAACCGTTACAACCTGAAAGTCATGGAGGGGATGAAAGAACGTGCGGTTATAGCAGAAGCTGAAAACATCGGATTCAGTACAAATCACAGAACCATCCTTCAGCCCTTCAGCTTGAAAATAAGAGTTGGAGAGGCCTTTGTAATTACCGGTGCTTCGGGGAGTGGAAAGACTACTCTGGCCCGGCTTCTTTCCGGTGATTTGCACCCGACGCATGGAGTGATACGCAGGAATGAAAGCATGAGCGTGGTTTTTGTTTCGCAACAAGACCGCTTTATCGCTTCTGCCGGTTTGCGTACCACGTATTACGGGCAACGTTATGAAAGTGCCAATGAAGAGGGAATTCCGACCGTGCAAGAATTCATTACGCGTAGGGTGCCCGATCTTCAGGAAGAAGCGTTTGCCGAGGTTATGGAGGAGCTTGAAATTGAGTATTTACGCGAGCGGCGCATATTGTCGTTGAGCAACGGAGAGCGAAAAAGAGTGCAGTTGGCAGTGGCTTCGTTGCAAAAGCCTGACTGGTTGATTCTCGATCAACCTTTTGTTGGGCTGGATGTTCATGCGCGGGAAACACTTTCCTCGATCCTGGAAAAACAGAAAAGAAAAGGGTTGACCCTGCTTATTGTAAGTGGTCCGGCGTTGATCCCGGCGTTTACCGATTTTGTGGTGGAAATGAATGATGGGAAAGCAAAGCCGGCGGTATACGCAAAAGATTATGTGCATTTCAATGAAACAAATCCGTTAGAGAACCCTTTTAACCTGGAAGTTTTAAGGGAATTATCCGAAGAAAGAAAGAGCTACCGGCAGGTGGTGCGCATGAAGAATGTGCAGGTTGCTTACGGTGGTAAAAAGGTGCTCGATACAATTGACTGGGAAGTAAATACGGGTGACAGATGGGTGTTGAGCGGGCGAAACGGTGCGGGAAAAACAACGTTGCTAAGCTTGATAACCGCGGACAATCCGCAAGGTTATTCCAATGATCTGGTTCTTTTTGATCGCCGGCGGGGAAGTGGCGAAACGGTGTGGGAGATAAAGAATAAAATTGGTTTTGTTTCGCCCGAATTACATTTGTATTTTCTTCGGCACCGCGGAATTTATAAACCGGCCTCCGGTAGTGAGCTGAGTTACAATTCGCTTACCTGTGCCGATGTGGTTTTGTCGGGTTTTAAAGATGAGGTTGGATTCAATACCACGTATTCGAAAGTACAACTGGCAAAGGCCCAAAAGTGGCTGGGAATGCTGGGAATGAAAAACCTGGAGAAAGCTTCTTTTTTACATGCTTCGTTGGGCGAGCAGCGAACCATTCTTTTGGCCCGGGCACTGGTGAAATCTCCAGACCTGTTGATACTCGACGAGCCTTGTCAGGGACTTGATTCCGAACATACTGAGCGTTTTATCTACTTGCTTGATGAAATTTGCCGGAACGACCCGACCACTTTGATTTATGTAACGCACCGAAAAGAGGAAATTCCGGGATGTGTGACACATGCACTGGAGCTGGAAAACGGGCAGATCAAAAGCCAGGGGAAAATTCTTTAACCCGGATATCTCATTTTGTTTCGCGTTCCTTCTGAAATCAGGTATTTGCGGTAGAAATTTCTTCTCCCTCTGTCGTCAGGTAAGTTTTGGCCAGGTTCGCGGTTAAGCACGAATGCACGGGAATGACTTCCATTAAATCGCCCACTTTGATCTCCCGGAGATTGGTGGATGTCATTTTGATGACTCCGTGTTCCTGCGACAGTCTGGATAAATAGTTGTTGGTATCGAGCAGTTGCTTTTCTCCGTCTTTTTCAATTACAATCCTGCCATAGAGCGGCTTCCCATCTGTGTTGAGAATGCTTTCTTTGGCGAAATGAACCGCGCCTCCGTAAATCACCACTTCATTTCGGGAACCGTGTTTGGCCACTACGGGGCAAACCATCCGAACGGCGATGTCTTTCATGGAACAGGCACCCAGGCTTTGCTGCATCAGGTCGTAAAAGACAAAATTTCCGGGACGAAGCTCGTCAACTCCGCCAAAATTATTGCAAATGCTTGCCGAAGGAGTGTCTCCCATGCTGATCTCCACATTGGGGAACCGTCGCTTGTAAGCGGCTTTCAAACTTCTCAGTTTTAGGAGCGCATCAAACTGGCGGCTGAATATTCCGTTGGTAGAACGTGCTTCGTAGGTGTGCCCTGTGTGCGTCAGAAATCCTTTGAAGGTTATTTTTGGGTTGGTAGCAATTATATCGAGAATAGAATCAATGAGTACTGTTCGGGTGGAAGGAATTCCGGTGCGGTTGTATCCGGTATCTATTTTCAGGTACACCCCGATCGGGGCCTTGGCCTGATTGGACAGTATTTCTGCTGCCTCGCGGTTTTCAAGCAACACATTTAGCTTTAACGAAGCGGCCAGGCGGTTGATGTTGCCCATTTCCAGGATATTCAGCGAGAATGCGATGGTGATATCGTCCCATCCGTTCATGGCAAAATATTCGGCCATGCTAACCGATGAAACGGTGATGGCATCTACTCCAAACAGGCGAAACCATTCGCCAATTTTTGCTGATTGATGGGTTTTAAAATGAGGTCTGAAACGCAGCTTGTGCACTTTGGCTTTTTCAGCCATTTTTTCAATATTCTGCAGACAAACTTCTTTGTCGATAACAAAAGTGGGTCTGATAATTTCAATCATTTATTCTCGTAGTGTAATGTTTTTAGTTTAGTTGTGAGCGCGTTACGGGCGTTCATCAGTTTTTCGGATATTCCAACCTTGTAAATATGAGGGCTTATAAATCGTTTGTGTTCTTCGGGCAGCTTCTGTGACCGTTGTTCTAGGAAACGGTAAATTTCCTGCGGGCTTTTTCGGGGGATCAAAACCTCTCCTTCCGAGAAAACAAGCTCCATCAGGGATTCTTTTTGATGGCCGGCAACATCGGTGTTCTTCTCCGGATAAATGAGGTGATAAATTTTGGGTAGGTTGTCCGGATCCTCTTCCTCCAGGATGATTCCGTCGCGAAAGAAATTGCCTTCTTCATCCAGGTAACGAATCACCTGTTTTTTGCCCGGGAGTGTTATCTTTTCGGTATTCTCCGAAAATTTCATTTTTAGTTCGCTGTCAATAGCCGAAAGTTTGTACACTCCGTCCAGCGCCGCATTGTCTTTCCCGGTGATAAGCTCGGTTCCGATCCCGAATCCATCGATTGCGGCGTTCTGGTCGCGCAAAAGTGTCTTGATCACGTATTCGTTCAGCTGGTTGGAGGCAATGATCTGAACATCGCCAAGACCTGCCGCATCCAGCATTTTTCGGGCTTTTTTACTCAGGTAAGCAAGGTCGCCGCTGTCGAGCCGGATCGCTTTTAAGCGTGTTCCTTTCGCTTTCATCTCGTGTCCGACGATGATGGCATTCGGAACCCCGGAGTGTAAAGTATCGTAGGTATCGACCAGCAAAACCGTATTGTCGGGATGTGTTTTGGCATACGAACGGAAAGCTTCCAGTTCGTTGTCGAAGCTTTGTACCCAGCTGTGCGCCATGGTGCCGCTTACCGGGATATTAAAAAGTTTAGCTGCCAGCACATTCGATGTAGAACTGGCCCCGCCGATTACAGCAGCCCGGCTGGCATGTATGGAACCAAGTCCCTGGGCGCGTCTCAAACCAAAATCGGCAAACAGTCGTTCACCGGCAATAAGTTTAATCCGGAAAGCCTTTGTGGCAATCAGCGATTCAAAATTCAGGATATTCAGCAACAGGCTTTCGATCAGCTGGCATTCAATGATGTTTCCCTCAACTCTTACCAGTGGTTCGTTCGGAAAAACAATTTCTCCTTCTTTTACACTGAACAGGCGCCCTTTGAAACGAAAATCGCGCAGGTAATCGAGAAAAGCGGGTTCAAAACCCTGAGCGCTTAAATATTCGATGTCAGATTCCGAAAAAGTAAAATCGCTCAGCATGTCAAGCAGATCCTGAAGTCCGGCAAAAACCGTAAACCCACCTTTGTAAGGATTGGTGCGGTAATAATAGTCGAAACAAACCTGTTGATTTTGTTTGTGGCAGGAGAGATACCCCTGAGCCATGGTGAGCTCATAGAAATCGGTGTAAAGTCCCAGTTTTTGATCACTCAATTGCATTTTTCCCCCGAATTATAGCAGTGCATTAAATATAAACAAGAAATTCTGTAATAAAAACAGAACGGGTAGTATTAGCTTTTATTTGGGGAAAATGTTAACGAAAGAGAAAATCGGAATCAATGTCGTTTTGTT
>JBKDZK010000958.1:0-2426 GCA_047971205.1 Draconibacterium sp. | reverse complement strand
GCAGTGCTGCAAAAGTGCAGGTGCCAGCTCATCGTGTCGTAAATGCCCGTGGGGTACTGACAGGTAAACATCATTTTCCTGGAAATTATGTGATGGAGGAGTTGCTTGCCAGCGAAGGAGTTCTGGTTAAAGATAACCAGATTGTTGATTTTGAGAAGGTCTTTTGGGATCCGGTGAAAGAATTAGGAATTCACTAAAAACACAAATAAAATGGCTGATATACCACGTAAATTAATTGTTCCAAAAAATGTTACCGATGCCTTACGTTCGGTACAATTTCCGGGAGGAAAAGAGAATATCGTTGATCTTGATATGGTTCAGGAAATCCGGATTGCGGGGAAAAAAGTAAGTTTCTCGCTGGTTTTTCAGCGTTCAGATGATCCGAATATGGGAGCGGTCATTCAGGCTTGTGAAGAAGCCATTGTTCGTGAACTTGGTCCCGATGTTGTTATTCACGGAAACATAACTCCTAAAGCCATTCATCAGATGGAACGACCGATTTTACCGGGCGTTAAAAATATTATTGCAGTTTCTTCGGGAAAAGGAGGAGTTGGAAAATCGACTGTTGCTGTAAACTTGGCGGTTAGCTTGGCTAAAACCGGAGCTTCAGTGGGGCTGATCGATGCCGATATTTTTGGTCCTTCGATCCCCAAAATGTTTGGAGCTGAGCAAATTCAGCCTCATGGAGTTCAAATCGATGGACGCGAAATGATTGAGCCCGTTTTACAACATGGGGTGAAAATATTGTCGATTGGTTTCTTTGTTTCGGGTGATGACGCTTTAGTTTGGCGTGGGCCTATGGCTAGCAACGCCTTAAAACAGCTTATTACCGAAGGAAATTGGGGCGAGCTCGATTACTTGTTGATCGACCTGCCTCCGGGCACCAGCGATCTTCACTTGACTTTGGTGCAAACTGTTCCGGTTACTGGCGCCATTATTGTTTCGACACCGCAAGTTGTGGCTTTAGCCGATGTGGTGAAAGGCGTTAATATGTTCCGGGGAAAGAATGTGGATGTTCCTGTTTTAGGTTTGGTGGAAAACATGGCTTGGTTTACCCCAGAAGAATTGCCGGATAACAAGTACTATATCTTTGGTAAAGATGGAGCGAAAAACCTGGCGGAGAAAATGGAAATCCCATTGCTCGGTCAAGTTCCGTTAGTGCAGGGTATCCGCGAAGGTGGTGACTCGGGAACTCCGGCTGCTGTGGATGAGCAAGCTCCGATGGGAAAGGCCTTTTTAGAATTGGCAGCTAACACCATCAAGCAGGTTGAATTGCGAAACAAAGAGATGGAACCAACCAAAAAAGTGAAGGTTAGCAGAAAATAGACAAAATTATTGATAAATAGATAATCTCTGATTCGTTGACGGGTCAGAGATTTTTTTTTGCTTTATTTTGAAAGAAAAGCTTAAAGAATGCTGATTGATCGGCAGAATCATTTTATCTTCAAGTCCCAATAAATTAGTAGCTTTTTTGTAATATTGTAAACTTTTTGGAGGAAGCGTTGAAAAGAAAAATAGCTTGACATTAGGCTTCGGGTAAAAAGGCCTGAAATCGTGCTATTTTTTTGCGGTTTTTCCATGTGCTGACAAACAATATTATTCGAATAAATAAGTTTATCCTACAGTGTTAAAAGATACTCGTTTGAGCAAAAGTTTTTTACATACCCTCGGTCTTGTTTTTCTTCTGGTTGCTATCGGTGGATGTTCTACCGAAAAAAACACCCGTATGTCGCGTACATACCACAATGTAACTGCTCAATACAATGTCTATTTTAATGGGAAGGAGAGTTTAAATGCGGGTGTTGAGCGCATTAATCGGTCGGTGGAGGATGATTTTACCAAAATGCTTCCAGTGTTTAAGTCCAGCGATCCGAGCACTGCTCGTGTTGCTCAGTCGGAGATGGAATACGCGATCATGAAAGCTTCCAAGCTGATCAAGGTCCATTCGATTACGAAGAAACCACGTCGGCGTAAAAACAGAAGCAAAGCTTATTTGAAATTAGCCAGTAAAGAGGAATACAACAAATGGATTGACGACAGCTACATTTTGATGGGGAAAGCCTATTTCTACATGAAAAACTATCCGGCAGCCATCGAAAATTTGTCTTATGTCGTGCGTAAATTCAGCGAAGAAGATACGAAATATGAAGCCTATATCTGGTTAATTCGGGCTTATACCGACCAGGAACGTTATAATGAAGCATCGGAATTGATCCAGAGTGTTGATGCCAGCACTGATTTCCCCAGAAGATACGAGGAAGAGTTTGCTTTGGCTGTTGCCGATTTTCATATTCGGCAGAATGCTTTTCAGGATGCTATTCCGCATATGAAAGTGGCTATTCATAAAACCTTCTGGAAAAAAAATAAGGTGCGGCTGAAATATATTTTAGCACAGTTGTACCAGGAAACCGGGCAAAATGGGTTAG
>JBKDZK010000957.1:0-1795 GCA_047971205.1 Draconibacterium sp. | reverse complement strand
ACGACGGTATAATCAATACTGAAGATTATACCTACATTTGCAATCCTTGGCCTAAATTAACATACGGAATTAACATTGGATTGAATTGGAAAGGTATTGACGTTAAAGCACAATTTAGTGGTGTTTACGGTAATGATGTTTACAATGCATATGAATCATGGGAATACCAGTTTTTTTCTGATTACAATACTACTGAGAAAATTTACGATGCTTCATTCTTTAATGGTAATGGAGTAACAAGCGTTCCTAGAATTGGGACTGTCCCAGATCCTGACACAAATAGGAATTGGGGACTTGTATCTGACTACCACGTACAGTCTGGATCATACCTTAGATTGAAAAATCTACAGGTTGGATATAACTTGCCTGATAATGCCTTGAAATCAATGCCTTTTAAAAGTTTAAAAGTATTTGTTACTGCAAATAACCTGTTTACTATTACAAGTTACAAGGGCTTTGATCCTGAAGTTCCATCAAGAGATGGTAGTATTTTAACACAAGGTCTGGACTTTTATAGTCAACGATATCCAAATTCCAGGATAGTACTAATAGGTCTGAATGTAAAATTTTAAACAATTAACTTGAGTAATTATGAAAAGAAATTTAAGATACTTTTTAATTGTATCAATAATTATATTACTATTCACTTCTTGCGGTGAGGATTATTTAGAAGTATCAGATCCAACGGTACTATCTGAAGATGTTTTCCCTAACAGTGTTGACGATCTTGATCCGATTCTGACAGATTTATATGGCCGTTTATATAGAAGTTACTTCTCTTCTGGTGTCTTTAATAAAATTGTATTGTTTAGTCATTCTAATGACCATGGATATAATGGAGCAGAATTTAATGAATCTGCATTAAACAATCTAAATGCAGACATGGCTTTCCTTAATACACTTTGGTCTGAATCTTATCTTGCGATTGGAAAATGTAATAGTTTCTTGAGTACAATCGAGAAAATGAAAACTGAAGAAAGCATTTCGGCTTCTGATATTGAAAGAATTGACATTATGCAAGGTCAGACCAAATTTCTCCGTGCATTAAATTATTTTTATCTAATAAACTCATTTGGTGAAAAACCAATTCTTAGTGAAGCAGATAAAAACACATTAGGAATACCATTATGGACTGAAGTTTCTTCAGAAATTAATGGGACCGCAAAACCAAGAGAAACTCAAGGAACGATTTATGATCAAATTATTACTGATTTAACCGATGCGAGTAATTTACTCTCAGGTGTAGTATTTGATGAAAAATCCAGGGTTGATGAGTGGGCAGTCAAGAGTCTGCTAGGTAAAGTTTATGTGTTTACTCTTCAATGGGATAAGGCAAAAACTACTTTAAAAGAGGTTATTGATAACAGTGGAAAAGCGTTGGTTAGTTACGATTTCTTGAGAAATGAGATGTTTCATGGACTAGGGGAATTTAATAACGAATCTATTTTTGAAGTAAATTTTACTCCAGATCCATTAGCTTCATGGGGATCTCCATCAACCGGTTCTATATATCCTATTTTTATTAGCGTAACCTATGTTAATGACGACAATAGTGAAAGTACAAATGGTTTTGGGAACTTATTTATACATGATGAAACCATGAAACGTTATGGTTTTAATGATACAACCACAGTAACTCAAAAAAGACCTGATTATATTGCAAAATCGCTTCAGGTAAGAAGAGATAAAAGTGTTGATCCACGGCTTTATGTATCTACTTACCAACCTTATGTTGATAGTATCTATTTTGAAGGACAATGGAGAATGGTTGGTAAAAGCCGATTAGAGTCATATA
>JBKDZK010000956.1:0-2602 GCA_047971205.1 Draconibacterium sp. | reverse complement strand
TATATTGGTTTTATGGTTGATTCCCGTTCAAGGCCGGTTCAAACGAATAGCGGTTTTGTTCATTCTATTTTGGCGACCGGCTGCCCGGTATTTTCCGGTAAATGTACTATCAATTGTTATTGCGCGCTATTTTCACTGTCTGCCGGAAGGGGAGTGTCCGCAGGAAAAATTTGCTCAATTGGGCGGGGCAGGTCTTCGGGCGGCAGTTGTTTCTGAAATTCTTTGTGCAGAAAGTAGGTGCATATGCCCACAACCACTACTGCTCCGCTTATTGCCAAAGCTAAATTGGTTGGTCCGCCATAGGCTTCTGTTAAGGTTTCGTCCATCGATGCCTCAAGATCTATAAAATGGCGCGCGATGTACCCGCTTATATTGGCCGACGCATGAATAACGATGGCAAGTGGCAAACTCCTGGTTTTGTAATACACCCACCCCGAAAATATTCCGATGATGAATCCGGTAACAAACTGCCAGGGATTTAGATGAACCAAGCCGAAGAGCAGACTGGAAATCAGTATGGATTTGATGGGGGAATATTGTTTCAGCAAGCCATCCAGAATGATTCCCCGGAAGATTAGTTCTTCCAGTACCGGCGCCGCAATCACCATTAAAACAAAGGCAAAAACCCCGGTTTGGCTGCCAAAATCCATGAATGCTTTTTCAAGACTTTCTGGCATGGGAATTAGGCTGCTGATGGGTAAGATGACTCCAAAAAGTAAAGCGATGGTGCCAATTACTACCCACGGGATGGTTCGTTTATTTTCGATGCTCAGGTTGAACGAACAGCGGCTTGTTTTACTTTTTCGGATGGAGCAGACAAGCCAGAAAGACAGGCCTAGAGCTAAAATATAGTAGACGAGCATGGAAGCTTCTTCGCCGATCAGTTCGTTTAGCAGCAATAATACCGGGCTGAATACGAGGGTGGCGAGCACTACTATACCTGTGATGCCAAAGCTTTGGGCGATGTTGGGGTAATGGGCGGCAGTTGATTTGGTCATGGTTGAATATTACTAATTTATGCTGCAGAAGAAAGGCAGTATTGGGTACAAGCTGTAGTTTTCAGTCTTCAAATAATTTTCCTATTTCATAGTTGGCACCCGCTTCAGTGCTCAATCCTTCTTTGATAATAATTCCTTCGGGGTTGATTAGAAAATTGCGGGGGATGTACCGGATGTCGTAGCGCAAAAAAGCTTCGTTTTGCCAGCCGTTTAAATCCGAAATATTTTGCCAGGGAACTGAATCTGCGGCAATGGCGCCCGTCCATCGTTGTTTTACATGGTCGCCCGATACGGCCAGAATTTCAAAGCCCTTGGAATGATACTGGGCATAGATTTTTTTCAGCCATTTAAAATCGGCCCGGCAAGGGCCGCACGACGAGGACCAAAAGTCGAGCAACACATATTTCCCCCTGTAGTCCGAAAGTTTTAGGGTATCGCCTTCGGGAGTTAGCTGTACAATTTCGGGCGCCATATCCCCCACTTGGGGAGGTTCGGGCAACTCGGCGAATTTCTTGATTGCCACTCCCTGCTTTAGGTCTTTTAAGTTTTCGGGTAAGCTGTTATAAACCTTCGCAATTTGTGTTTTATTCAAATGCCTGGGGTTAAAAAAACACTCGCTGTGCAGCGAATACAGCGTGACATACGAGTGGGGGTGTTTCAGCAGAAAGTCAACAATGCTGTCGCTTAAACCGATTTCAAGCGCTTCTATTCTGATTGTATCCTGTTTCTTCCCGGCATCTGTTTTAAAATGGATTTGTTCTTTTAATTCATTGATCTGTTTGGTGGCAGTTGCGATGAGTGAATGGTAGTTCTCAAATTCGGTTTGCGAGGCAGACCCTTCTATTTTGAGGCTTTTTAAAAACTCATATTTCCCGCTTATTTTAATTTCAGTCGGCTCAAGCCAAACCACCTTTCTGTCTCTGAAATCGTATTGATTCCGTTGGTTCTGGAGGTAAAATTTTTGGGGACGATCCAGCTGAAATTTGTAATCGATGGCGCCGTTAACCACGCGGATAGTATCTGAAACGATTCTGCTTTCCCAGTCTGCCAAATAAAGAGTTGCCGTGTCGGGAGCATCTTCCAGCACGCCGGTTAAATGACACGTTTTTTGATCGTTGTTACACGAAACAAGCAAAAACAGAAGAAGGAATAAGCTTAGTTGTGTTTTCATTGATTCTTGTTTTTATGGGTTGGTAACGTTTTGCTGGTGCAGATTTATTCTTTTTATGATGCTGTTAGTTCCTCGAGTGTTAAGCTGAATTCTTTGGCGTATTCGTCGAGCACTTTCTTTACTTTTTTGAGGTAGCTTTTTTCCGAGCCCCAGTCCCAGTTCTGGGGGCCTCTGCCTCCGGCACTTCCCATCACATCAACCAGTAAATACGCAGCCTCTCTTTTGGTGATGATCATATTTAGTTGCGTGGAGCCGTTTCTCATGTAGTAAGCTTCTGAGGCTAAAACCGACATATCACGACTATGGTTTTCATAATCAAAAGGCAGGAATTCGATTAAGTAATTTACTGTTTTGTCCAGATCGTCAGTCGAAAGCTTGTATTTTGCGGTATTCATGGTGTGGAAAAGATTGTGTTTTAATTTTTTGTTGAACG
>JBKDZK010000955.1:0-26590 GCA_047971205.1 Draconibacterium sp. | reverse complement strand
TTCCACCTGACAATTGACTCCAATACCGGCATTATTTCTTCGTACCTGCTAAACGGTGCCGAATTAATGACCGCTGGACCAAAACTGAATTTCTTCCGTCCGCCAACAGAAAACGATGTTCGCGACCGCAACGGAATGCGCGCCTGGACTTCTGCCGGGCTGGACCAAATGGAACAAGTGGCTGGCAGTGCTGAAATCAAAAACCAGGCTGACGGTTCTTTGCTGGTGATTTTCCCGCTTACAATGAAAACCAGCACCACCGAGTTTGATGCGGTGATTCAGTACCAGGTTTTTAGCGATGGCACATTTACGGTTTCAAGCGAGGTAAACCTGCCTACGACCATTACTGCGGTTGCCAAAGTAGGCCTGCAAATGAAAATGCCACGTTCGTTTAACGAATTGAATTGGTATGGATTGGGCGGTGTATCAACTTATCCTGACCGCAAAAGCGGAGGCAAATTCGGCTTCTATGCATCAACCGCCGAAGAATTGTACGACCACAACATGGTAGTTCCGCAAGACAATTGCAACCAGGCCGATGTTCGCTGGGCTACCGTTACCAATATGGAAGGAATCGGGTTTATCATGAGCGCACCCGATGCTATGAATTTCAGCGCCTACCCTTACGACGATACAGCAATCACCAAAGCCCGCCACATGAATGAACTGGAAGATGCGGGTTTTGTAACCGTTAACTTCGACCACCTGGTAACCGGACTTGGAACTGCTACCTGTGGCCCGGGCATTTTGCCGCAATATGTTGCCACAAATGGCATCTACCGTTTCGAGGTTACTTACCAACCTGTTCAGTTCCAGCAAAAAGAGATTTTTGATTATGCTGCTGAAAAATATAGTTCGGCTGAATTACAATTGACACAGGCCCCGGAAATTGAGCGCGATGAAAAGGGTATGGTGAGCTTATCGGGAGATAAGAATTCGGTTGTTTATTATTCGGTAAACGACGGGAAAACCATTCGTTACAAAAAGCCGTTTGACCTGAGAAAGGGAGGAAAGCTTGCCGTTTATGCTGAAACTCCGGGAAAAATGAGAAGTAACAAAGCGGTTAAAATATACGAAATCAATAAATCGAAATGGAAAGCCACTGCCGATTGCAGCTACCCGGGAGAAGGCCCTAAGGCAGCGATCGATAACAAACCGGAAACCTTCTGGCATTCTGACTGGAGCGATGAAAAACTAGGGCAACCTCATTTCATCCAGGTTGACATGGGTGAAGTGCTTACGCTAAAAGGCTTTGATTATTTGCCCCGGCAAGAACAAAGCAACGGACGCATTGCAGAATACAAACTGGAGGTGAGCACCGATGGCAAAACCTGGAAAACCGTGGTAGAAAAAGGACATTTCCGGAATACCAACCAGCGCCAGGAAGAAATATTTGACAAGCCCGAAAAAGCGCGGTATTTTAAAGTCACGACGCTGCGCGAGGTAAGTAACAGCTTTTACAGCTCGGCTGCCGAAGTGGGAGTAATCCTCTAAGAGGAATTACATCTGACTCAACATAGAAAATCTACCTGTATTTAGTATATTTACTGAAAGTTACAGGTAGATTTTTTATTTTGAACAACCTGCATTGAAAACACCAATAATGTAAGCATTCCAAAATGACACTAACGACCATCTACACATCCAACATCCCCATCGACTGCCACATACTAAAAGGCCGTCTGGAGAGCGAAGGAATTCAGGCTTTTATTTACGACGAAAACATGGTTTGGGTAAGTCCGTTTGATGCTGTTGCCATTGGTGGAGTTAAGCTAAAAGTATCGGAAGAACAGGTGGAGAAAGCCAAACAGGTGCTTGATTCCATATCAAAACACGAACTGCTTGACAGCAGTGGTTCTTACAAAATTGACGAAGCCCTTGAAAAAGCTGTAAAAAAACAGGATGAAATCTTCAGGATAAAATCTTTGATTCGAAAACAAGCAGAAATTCCGAAAAATGCTGATGAGATTAAATCGGAAATATTAACAAAACCGGAAATAGAAAAGATATTTGCAGAAGAAGCTGAATTCAAAAAACTGGATAAAAAAGAGTTTAGTTTTTCCTGGAAAGATTTCTGGGCCGAGCTTTTTGATTTTGAAGGCGACGTTTTTGGCTATCTCCGGCAAAAACCCGTTGAATATTACCAGGAAAAGGAATTGGTGGAGAGGTTTGGGATTTCTTCGAAAGACGATGTGTTGCGGGTAATCTGTCCGAATTGCCAGTCACCCAATGTGAGTTTTGGCTATGCCACCGACGATAAATGGGATGTTTTGTACCTTATCTTGTCGTTTCTGACGACCAGCCCCTTCCCCCTCATCAGAAAAAATTACCATTGCTTTGATTGCGGACACAGTTTTAAACTGGAACACAAATCAAGTAAGCAACAATCGTAAATTTCAGAATATTTACCGGATCAACGCGAAAATGAGATTTTAAACCTCGACCATTTTCACGCCAACCGCTTCAAATTTTCCTTCCAGGATATCAGGTGCAATCGGTCGTCCATTCTTGGTCAGTACGGTGGTAATACGGGCATTCACCATTAGTTTTTCATCCGATTTGCGAATGATCTGCTGATCAAAGATCACGCGCAGGCGCCCCTGTTTGCCCATTCTCAGGCGAATCAGAAAAACATCCGCCGGCCGCAACGGAAACTTGTAATCCAGTTCGGCACGAATCACTACCGCGTCAATCCCGTCGTTGTGCAACTCGGCAAAATCCAGTCCGGCAGCATGTAAAAACTTGTGGCGGCAATGTTCCAGATAATTCTGATAAACCGAGTTATTTACGATTCCCTGTAAATCGCACTCATAGTCACGTACTTCAAGTTCTATTTCAAAATGATGGTCTTGCATGTTGTTGGATTCTTTGCTTTTCAAACAAATTGTAACTTATTGTGCCTGACAGCAACTCCAGCAGCTACCCGGAACAATCAGTTACAATCAGTTACAATCAGTTACAATCAATAACTTTCTCTTACTTCACCTTAAAATCGAGCAGTTTTTTGCCTTCCAGGTAACCTTCCAGGTGGTCGCCGATTTGAACCGGCCCAACATTGGCGGGAGTACCCGTATAGATAAGATCCCCAATTTTCAATGTTACGTATTTTGAAACATGGGAAATGATCTCATCAAAGCCAAAAATCATCAGGCCCGAGTCGCCTTCCTGTGCTGTCGTCCCATTGATGTCGAGCTTAAAATACATCGACTCCAGATCGGGGAAAATGCTTTTCGGGAAAAAGGTGCTGCTAATTACAGCCGACTGGTCAAAAGCTTTGGCTTTCTCCCAGGGCAAGCCTTTCGCCTTGAGTTGTGCCTGCACATCGCGTGCGGTAAAATCTATCCCCAGCCCTATCTCGTCGTAGTAACGATCGGCAAAGCGTTGCTCGATGTTTTTGCCAATACGGTTGATCTTGATAACCAACTCTATTTCGTGATGAACCTCTTTTGTCCAGCCAGGAATATAAAACGGATCGTTGTTACGAAGCAGGGCCGAATCCGGTTTCATAAAAAACACAGGCTCCTCCGGAACTTCGTTTCCCAATTCTGCGGCATGCGCCACATAATTTCTTCCTATGCAAATAATTTTCATCTCAATTTCTTTTTCAATTGTACCCGCTACTTACTCATCATTTTCAGCTTAAGCTGGGTCAGCACTTTTTTGGTGTAAAGCGGAAATTCGCTGTTCAGAATCCAGCCAAAATACCCGGGCTGCTCTTCCAGTACCTGTGCCACCGGAATTCCTTTGTTTTTCCCGAAGTTGAATACCGGCACATCGTTTTCGTCGTAAACAATCCGCCCAACAAAATCAACGTTCCGGTCGTACGAAGAAAACTCGCTCAGTTGGTCCACGTTGTTTACAATCGGAAGGGATTTATTTCCTTTTGCATCTTCGTATTCTACCCCGTTATAAACATCGAGCTGCGCCTTTAACACCTCATAGGTAGCCTTTGTATCGGCCATGGCGCTGTGTGCATCGACTAATTCCTGGTTACAATAGAATTTGTAAGCAGCTGTCAGCGTCCGTTTTTCCATTTTGTGAAAGATCGCCTGCACATCAATAAACTTTCGCTTTTTCAAGTCAATGTCCACATCGACACGCAGAAATTCTTCGGCCAAAAGCGGAACATCAAAACGATTGGAATTGAATCCTCCCAGATCGCAGCCTTCCAGAAATTTAGCCAGTGTTTTGGCCACTTCCTTAAACGTAGGCGCATCTTTTATGTCCTCATCGTAAATTCCGTGAATCATCGAGGCTTCAACAGGAATGGGCATTTCAGGGTTAATACGCAGCAGCTTTTCTTCTTCGCTGCCATCTACATTTACTTTTACCAACGCGATTTCCACAATGCGGTCAGTAACAATATTGATCCCCGTAGTTTCGAGATCCAGAAATACAATGGGATTTTTTAAGTGTAATTGCATACCGGTATGAATTTAAAAAGGTATCCTACAATCTGTTGACCCCAGGATACCTTTTCTCTGATTATTAAATTTGATCAGGCATTGATCATCATGGGCATCAAAAGCATCAACATGTCTTCGTCTTCGTGATCGTTCTCGGCCGGCAGCAACAAACCTGCACGGGTCGGGTCACTTAATTCGAGACGTACATCACCTGCCGAAATATTGGACAGAATTTCCTGCATAAAATTTGACTTGAAACCGATTTCGATCTCGTCTCCTTCGTATTCACATGCCAGCCGTTCAACTGCCGAAATCGAGAAATCGATATCCTGAGCTGAAACCACCAGTTTGTTATCGTTGATGTTTAATTTTATAAGGTTACTGGCCTGGTTCGAAAATACAGACACCCTTCTTACAGTATTGTAAAGACTCAGGCGGTCGATAACCATTTTATTTGGGTTGTTGGTTGGAATTACCGAATTGTAACTCGGGTAATTACCTTCCACCAAACGGCAAATCAATTTATAATTGCTAAGTGTGAAAAATGCATTTTTATCGTCAAACTCCACTTTTACATCAAATTCTTCTTTTGGAAGAAGGTTTTTCAGCAAACTGGCCGGTTTCTTCGGAAGGATAAAAGACGACTCAAATTCCGACGTGGTATCCATTCTGCGGTAACGAACCAACTTGTGAGCGTCTGACGCAACAAAGCTCATAAAATCGGGCGAAAGCTCCACGAAAATGCCGTTCATTACCGGGCGAAGTTCGTCATCTGCCGTGGCAAACAGTGTTTTTTCAATACCTTTTTGCAAAACCACATGGCTTACATTGATCGACGAAGCGCCTTCTTCATCCAAACCGGGCTGTTCCGGAAAATCTTCCGGGTCCTGTCCCATAATGCTGAATTTACCATTGTCGGAAAAGATTTCAACATGAAACGAATCTTTGTCGATCTGGAAAGTCAGTGGCTGCTCCGGAAATTCCTTCAAAGTATCTGTAATCAGTTTCGCCGGAACGGCAACAGCACCTGTCCCGTCAATATTGTCCAACTCGATACTGGTAATCAAAGTCGATTCCAGATCGGAAGCTGTAATGGTCAGCTCCGAATCGTTTAACTGAAACAAAAAGTTGTCCAGTATCGGCATAGTACTTTTACTGCTGATTACCTTGCTGATAGCAGAAAGGTGACTCAGTAAATCAGTGCTTGAAACAACAAACTTCATGTGCTTATTATGTTTTTTTGATTTTTAATTCCGTATGAGATTTTTAGTTCTCCAAGTACACGAATATACAAACTTTAATAATATTAACCTACCTGGATTTTGGCGAAAATACCCACGATTTATGAACGGGTGTAACGATACTTACGAACAAGGTTGTATACCAGGCCGAAAAGCGCCATCATTAAAGCGGGTAGCAAAACATTCAGCCATTGCCAGAATGTTTTTTGCTCCCGTAGTTTCACCTGATCAAGCAGCCGGAGCCTGATCGTACGGTTTCGAAGTTGCATAATACCGCGGTCGTCGTTCAGGTAAAAAAGGGTGTTCATCAGAAACTCCTTGTTCCCCCAGGCACGCCGGGCCACTTTATCGTATCCCATTTCACTGATTTGCGGACGCTCGCCCGAATAATTCACCAGGTTTGCGATCATTCCGGCATCAGCAAAAACAACCATCTTGGTTGGTTTGCTTTCGTTTAAAGTAGAAGCCGATGAAAAGCCCCATTGTTCCACCATCCGGTTCTTATACAGCGATGTAAACGTTCCTTCCATCAGCACACCCACCGGAATAAAAGGTGTGTTGAACAATTCGCGGGCGGGTGGATTGTCGATATTTTGCAGACTTACCGACGAGGGCGATTTTACCCTCCGGGCATACGGCGAAGTGGAAAGTATCACCGATTTGGTAAGTTCGGGTGTTCCGGAAACGGTATCAACCGATGAAACGTATTCGGCAAAAACACGGTTCAGGTTCCGGCTTAGCGGATGATTATCGTTGGGTGTCAGCAAGGGCGAGTAATACCAGGGATGAAGCGTGTACTTTGGCTGAGCACCGGCGGGAGCGGTATTCACAGCCAATTGTGAACAATTTACATCCTGAAGTAATTCGGAATTCAAACGGGCTCCGTATTTAAACAACTGGTCGCCCAGGTTGATATCATATGGAAACGCAAAAGTTCTGAATCCGCGCGACAAACTGTCAACATCTACTTTTACGGGATCGATTAACCAAACCACTTTTCCACCGTTCATGATGTATTGATCGATGATGTACTTATCGGGTTCACTAAAGGGCTGATCGGGACCGGCAACCACCAGAATATCAAAATTATCGGCATATTTTCCGAGCAAGGTGGTATTCACACGCGTCACTTCAAAGTCGCCCGAAAGCGCGTTGGCAAAATCCATCACTTGGTACTGATCCAATTCGCCGTGTCCCTCCAAAAATGCGACGGTTGATTTTTTACTGCGCATCAGCTTTTGAAAAGCGTTCACCAATTCAAACTCCACACTTTCCACCGAGTGGTTTATGTTGTACTCGCCGGAAAAATCCTGGTTCGATTTCAGAAAATTAACAGCTACTTCCTTTCCTCCTATTCGAATAAGCGCTCCCGGAATAATAAGTTTTGTTGCGACCCCCGTTTCAGTTTTGTGTCTAAAACTGGTGGGTTTGATGCCTTTTTCGTAAAGTTCCTGTATTTTTTCTTCGCGTTTCTCCGGGTTCACGACCTGGTAAATATCGATAACTTTTATGCGAATCGGTTTCGAAGAATAGGCACTCAGCACAGCTACCTTTTCAAAAACCTCGCGTTGCAATTTCTTTAACCCGGGCTCCAACTTTCCTTCTAAAAAGAATTCGACCGAAACCGGTTCCTGAATTTCAGCAGCAATTTGCTTACTGACCGGCGAAAGCGAGTAACGTTTATCAACGGTTAAATCAATCCGAAACAAAAAGCTCGAAGAGGCAAAGAACACGACCAAAACAGCTAACGTTACCAGCGCCAGCCGGGTACGTACAATCTTCCTTTTGATGTTTCCCTTGCGAAGAAACACGGCCGTAAAAAACAGGAAAAGAAAAGTCATCCCCAGAAAATAGATCACGTCTTCGAGATCGATCACCCCGCGCGATGCCGACAGAAAATGCTCGTTGATGCTCAACCATGTCAACATCTGCTCTACCCAGTATGGAATTCCGGACGAAGCCGCAAATTCAAACCCCAGGTAAAAAATAAACGACAGCACCATGGACAGAATGAAGCTGACAATCTGGTTGTCGGTTAACGACGAGGTAAACACCCCGATGGCCACGTAAATGGTTGCCAAAAAGAAAAGCCCGAAAAACGACCCCCAGGTTGCCCCCGTATCGATGCTTCCCACCGGATTTCCGAGCAGGTAAACCGACAGAAAGTACAGCAAAGTAGGCAGCAGCGAAATAAAAACGAGCACCATCCCAGCCAGGAATTTGGCAAACACCAGCTGGAATGCAGAAACCGGGCGGGTAAGCAAGAGTTCGATGGTACCGCTTCGTTTTTCGTCGGCAAAAAAGCGCATCGTGATGGCCGGAATCAGAAATAAATACAGCCAGGGCGCCAACGAAAAAAACGGATCGAGTGTAGAATACCCGCTTTCAATGATGTTATAATCTCCGGGAAACACCCACAAAAACAAGCCACTGACCAGTAAAAAAACAAGAACAGCCAGATAGCCGATCAATGACCCAAGGAATGCTTTAATTTCTTTTTTAAAAAGACTATACATAATTACGTCCTACTTCTATTGTTTCCATCATTACTATTTGAGACGACTCTGTTCAGTGAAGAATTCACTATTAAATAGCTTAAGTTCTCAGCCGCATTTCTATTCTTTATAAGAAGAAGATAATGCGTCCAGCTCAAATGAAAAGGTGATTCAGATTTCCGCATCAGTGATGCGGATTTTTCAGTTTCGTTAATGCGGCTTTTAAAAACGAGGTAAAAGTTGCGCATTCTTTCCAGGTTATAAACAGAATATCCTTTCCCGAATTCATCAGTAAGTTTCTGTGAAAGTTCCTTTAATACTGATTTCCCATATTCAGCACGCTCTTTACCTTGCTGCTCTTCTTCCACTATCAATTTTCCAACTTCAAAATATGTAATAACAATTGTTTGGTTTACATTTTTGACAATCGACTTTCTTGCCTCATTAAGTAAGTCTGCAATTTTACCAAACAACGGGTTATTTTCTGACACCTTTATTTTGTCCATATTGCGAAATTATGAAATATACCATTGATTTTTAGCCGATCACCTACCTCATACTCAACTCAAAATAAAAACCCAAATACATATATTTTAGAGAAACAGTGTCTTTCAGGGAAGAGTCTTCAGGCTAAAACTGTCATAGCTATACAACAAACATAAATATCTCCACACATATTGTGACTTGTCGTAAAACAACTTCATTCCCTCAACAATTCAACCATTTTATCCGCTGCGCGTTTAGAGCATCCCGGCTCGCCCATCATTTCCCACAACTGCCGGTAATCATCCTGTATCTGAGTCCGGTATTCCTCTTCGTAAAGCAACTTTTGCATTTCGCTTTTTACATTATTCAATGTCATTTTCGCCTGTACGAGTTCCCTCACAATCTCACGCTCCATGATAATATTCGGGAGCGAAACCCCCACCATCTTAAAAATAAAATGACGGAAAATAACATCGGTTAGCCAACCGCCCTCTACTTTGTATATCACGGTTTGCGGTACCCGGAACAAAGCCGTTTCCAAAGCTGCCGTTCCGGAGGCAACCAGCGCCGTGTGCGCGTTATTTAGTAAATCGTAGGTTTGATCGTAAATAAGTTTTATACCCGTATCCTTCAGATAGGATTGATACAACGCATCGTCGATGCTTTTTACCCCAGCCAGCACAAACTGAAAATCGCAAAAAAGAGAAGAAATAACCTTCATTACCGGAAGCGTCCGTTTTATTTCCTGCACCCGGCTACCGGCCAGCAAGGCAACCAGAGGTCTTTCATCCAGCTGATTTTTTTGGATAAATTCCGGCCTTGTAAGGGCTGTTTTCTGAAATTCGGCAAACGAATCCATCAGCGGATTTCCCACATAATGAACGTCCATCCCGTGCTTTCGGTAAAAACCGGTCTCAAACGGAAAAATAGTAAACATTTCGTCCACACAAGCTTTGATTTTTTTTACCCGGTATTCTTTCCAGGCCCAAACCTTCGGCGAAATGTAGTAGTAAACTTTAATATTGTTTTGTTTGGCAAACTCGGCGATCCTCAAGTTAAAACCGGGATAATCGATCAGAATCAGCACATCGGGCTTAAACCGCAGCAGGTCTTTTTTGCAGAACTCAAGGTTTCGGGCAATGGTTTTCAAGTTCAGAATAACATTCAAAAAACCCATAAAAGCCATTTCGCGATAGTGTTTTACCAACTCCCCGTCAACGGCCTGCATCAGGTCGCCGCCAAAATAGCGAAAAACAGCCTCCGAATCTGCTGTTTTCAGTTCTTTCATCAGGTTCGATCCGTGCAAATCGCCTGATGCCTCACCTGCAATCAGATAATACCTCATCTATATGGCTTTTGAAATGAGCACCACAAAAGCATAGAGCAAAGTAGCTCCCAGCACACCACGCGCTGCCCGTTCGTGTTTCATCTTCAGAAAACCCCAGAATACCGCCAGGTTGGTAAAAACACACAAACTGCCAATTTTTATCAAGGCATGAATGCGCCACAACCCCTTCAGGTATTCAGAAAATACAATCTCCGGGTCGTTCACCAGGTAAACAATCAGGAAGATTAGCAGGGGCAAAAGCAGGCCGGCTAAAAGTCCGATACCAACGGTATCCAGTTTATGTCTGCGGTTTCGTTGCATATCAGAATTCCCAGTCTTTCAGTTGCTCCAGCGTTTTGTAACAGGTCATATCTACCGTTACCGGAACTACGGATGCATAGCTGTTTTTAAGTGCGTGCATGTCGGTTTCGGGTGCATCTTCTTCAAAATTTTTGAAGTATCCTGCCAGCCAGTGGTACTCACGACCGTGCGGATCGGTTCTTTTTTCAAACTCTTCCACCCATTTACCGTGTGCCTGCCGGCATATTTTAATTCCCTTTGGTTTTCCTTTCGGAATGTTCACATTCAAACAAACAAAGGGCGGCAAACCGTTTTCCATAACACTCTGAAAAACACGTGCCACCACCAGTTTTGCTTTGGAAAAATCGGCATCGGCGCCGAAATCATCCAACGAAAAACCGATGGAAGGAACTCCGTGCAGACCACCTTCGATGGCAGCCCCCATTGTTCCACTGTAAATAACACTGATCGAGGAATTTGCACCGTGATTAATACCGGAAACCACAAAATCGGGTGTACGCGGCAAAAGACTGTTAAAACTGAGTTTCACGCTGTCAACCGGAGTCCCGTTGCTTTTGTAGGTAGGCACCCCGTGAATCTGTTCAACCGGGATGGCCCGCAATGGGTGATCAACCGTTATTCCACATCCTTTCCCCGACATGGAAACTTCGGACGAAATAACGATTACCTCGCCGAAAAACTGTATTACCTCTACCAACTCTCTCAGCCCTTTGGCATGAATTCCGTCGTCGTTGGTTACTAATATTAATGGCTTATCTGACATACATTTTTGTGTAAGCAACAAAGATAGTCAGAATTTGAAAGGATAAAGAAAGAAACATAAATAAGCGGTAAGTTAATTGTCTCACATCCTCTTTCCTCCTGACCGTCAACGACAGTAAAGAATCCGGAAGCGCACAACAACATCCGGCACCTCTTTCAACATTCTGATATTTTTACAAAGTGCCTTGTTTATCTTCATGCATTTTTACTACTTTTAACCCTGATACGGATGACGCTTATACCTGTACCAACATAAAACCAAACGATTAGATAAAAAATGCCATGCGGAAGATTCTTGCAGTGGATGATAATTTGATAAATCTCGAGCTCCTTGGGCACATTATCAGAAAGCACTACCCCGACTTTCTGTTCGTCGCAGCACAGAGTGGAGAAGAGGGGATTGAGAAGGCGACCAAAGAGTTGCCCGATCTTGTGCTGCTTGACATTATGATGCCCGGGCTGGATGGCTATGAAACCTGCCGTATTTTAAAGGACAATGTAAAAACCAAACAGATTCCCATCATCATGGTTTCGGCCCTCGGACACGACAGTTCGGAACGTTCGAAAGGACTAAATGCCGGCGCCGATTCTTTCCTATCAAAGCCCTATGATCAGGCTGAATTATCCGCCCAGATAAATGTGGCCATGCGCATTAAAGAATACCAGGAAAGGCTTCGTAAAATGAATTCGGAACTCACGTTGGTGGAAGAACGTGAACGCCGCCGTGTTGCCGAAAACCTTCACGACAGTTTGGGACAAACCCTTTCACTGGCGTTTATGAACCTGTCATCGATCGACGTACAGAATTGTTCTCCGCAAATAAAAAAGACAATCGAGTTTACCTCCAGCCTGCTCAACAAAGCCATCCAGGAATCGCGTACCTTAACGTACGACCTGAGCCCTCCTATTCTTTATGAACTCGGGCTTATTCCGGCGGTAAGCTGGAAACTGGAACAATTTGAGAAAAACTGCCAGATTAAAACCACCTTTAAGGTAGGAGACTACAAAAACGGACAAACCAAGGAAAACGAAATTTTTCTTTACCGCATCATCGGAGAGCTTTTAACCAATATACACAAGCATGCCAAAGCCTCCGAGGTAAAAGTTTCGGTCGACACAAACGACGAGGCTCACGTTATTTTGGTAGAAGACAACGGTGTAGGTATTGATCCGGCAAAAATAAAAGCTCCCAATTTAGAAGGAGGTTTTGGATTATTAAGTATTTATGAACGCGTCGACAGTATAAACGGATCATTCAAAATACACCCAACCGGGAAAGGAACACGTGCCAAGATAATTTTACCGGTTAACAAACAGCACGACTGACAGAATTGACAACCCAAGTATAGAACGATGAAAATTAAAGTTATTGTTGCCGACGACCATCAGTTATTCCGAGAAGGCCTTAAAAACCTGTTGGAAACCGATGAAACCATTGAAGTAGTTGCACAATCAGAAAACGGAAATGCAGCCATTGAAATGGCGCAGCGTCTAAATCCCGATGTGCTTTTGACCGACATTGCCATGCCTGACATGAACGGAATTGAAGCCACCCGGCTTCTAAAAGAAAAATTACCCGAGATAAAGGTGATTGCCGTCTCTATGCATTCCGACAAACAATACGTAAAAGGAATGCTCGAAGCAGGAGCCGATGCTTCTCTGCTTAAAAACTCAACGCACCGTCAGCTGATTGATGCTGTTCATTCTGTTTTCAACGGGAAAAAATTCCTTAGCGAAGACATAACCGAACTGGTAATCAATGGCTACCTTGATGCAGCCAATACCAAAGACGACAGTTACAACCAGCTATCAGACCGCGAGAAGGAGATTTTCATGTTGCTGGCTGAAGGTGTTTCAACCCGTGAAATCGGAGAAAAATTATTTATCAGCGTTAAAACTGTGGGAACCCACAAACAGAACATTCTGGACAAACTAAACCTGAAAAATAATTCCGACGTGGTAAAATATGCACTAAAAAAAGGACTGATCCATTTGGAATAAACTGTGTAAACAACCACGCTCAAAAGAACGTGATTTACCAGTAAAACCATAATTATTATTCATTCTCATATTGGTTTGATTTATACCTTAATTCCGCAAGCGGAATTTAACAGCACAGAGATAACGCAGATTTACACAGATAATGATTTCACCCAAATGGGTGAAATACAATTTGCGATGATCTGCGCAATCTGCGGGAAATAGGAAGTACTTAAGAAACTAAGGTAATAACCAAAATCAAAATGAAATGCTTCTCGTTTTCAGTCATGTAAACGAAAAGAAACTATCAAGTCCCGCAATCTTTTTGTAGATTCATGCAGGCTTCTGATTCTGCTGGAGTCGGCTAAAAACCAGCAGACAGATTTAGCGACACCGAAACTTAAGAATCACTTCCTTGCTACTTCACGAGCAGGGAACAAACAAGTACATTACATGAAAAAACTGCTGTTCATTTTTACCTTTTCTGTTTTGGCTGTTCTGGCATTTGCGCAAAACGAAAAGCGCCCGTTAACCTTTGATGACATCCTGAAATGGAACCGGATTACAGAAACCCACCTTTCCAACAATGGCAAATACATTGTTTACAAAGAGGAACCGTGGAAAGGAGATCCTGTACTAAAAATAAACACTCCTGCCGGCGAGGAAAAAGCGGCCATTGAGTGCGGAACCGGAGCCCAAATCACAGCCGATTCCCGGTTTTTAGTGTTTACCTTAAAAACCCCCGAAGACAGCATCCGGGCCCTGAAATTAAAAAAGACAAAAAAAGAAGACCTCCCAAAAGACAAGCTGGTAATTTACGATCTTGACAAAGGAACGCAGGAAGTGATTGAGCAAATAAAATCGTTTAAAATGCCTGCAGAATGGTCGGGTTGGATAGCCTACCAGGCCGAAAAAGCGGACACCACTTCCGGTTCAGACAAAAAAGAAGAGAAAAACGGGAAAGATGAAACATTTCCGTTGGTGATAAAAAACCTCATTAATGGAGAAGAAAAGGAATTCCCGGCA
The DNA here is from genome assembly GCA_047971205.1 of Draconibacterium sp. Taxonomy (GTDB): domain Bacteria; phylum Bacteroidota; class Bacteroidia; order Bacteroidales; family Prolixibacteraceae; genus Draconibacterium. Next base: position 12,546 of record JBKDZK010000955.1, on the reverse strand, counting down.
GCAAGCAGTTACGAATTTTCTGAAGAGAATAAAATACTTGCCTTTGTGTCGGAAGGCGACAGTGTTTTTGACGCAGGTGTTTATGTGTGGGAAAACGGAAATGAGCAAAAAATCCTGGATGGCAAAGGTGACTTCAAACAACTAACGCTAAGCAAAACAGCCAACAAGGTGGCATTTCTGGCCGATACTACCGGTTCGAAAGAAAAAAGCTATGCGCTGTATTTGTGGTCGGGCGATAAAAGTGCAGAGATCATCGTAGCCAATGACAGCAAGGCCATTCCCAAAGGTTGGGAAATCAGTTCCAATGGCCGGCTTTCGTTTTCGGATAACAACGAACGCCTGTTTTTTGGTACTGCACCAGTTCCCGCAGAAAAGGATACAACAACGCTGGAAGAAGAAATTCCGATGCTCGATATCTGGCACTGGAACGAAGAAGAGCTGCAAACCGTTCAGCTGAACAACAAATCGCGCGATGAGAAAAAATCATACCTGGCAGTGGTTCATCTTTCTGACAACAAAACGGTTCAACTCGAAACCGAGTTATTTTCCGGGATCGACCTGATCAACAAAGGTAATGCAGACTATCTGCTGGCCTATTCCAACCGCCCTTACGCCGTGCAGGTAATGTGAGAAGGGCACCCGAATCACCTCGATTTTTACCTGGTTGACATCCACACCGGCGAGCACAAAATGATCAAAAAAGACTGTCGAGCGCGCCCCATGTCTTCGCCCAACGGCAATTACCTTTACTGGTACAACGCCATCGATACCACGAGGAATACATACAACATCGCTACGGGGAAAGAATTCGTTGTCTCCGTTCCTCAACAAATTCAGGTGGCTGATGAACTGAACGACATTCCCAATCCGCCGTCATCGTACGGCACAGCAGGCTGGCTGCAAGACGACAAGGCACTTTTAGTTTACGACCGCTACGATTTATGGCAGGTAGACCCGGAAAATAATTCTGCTCCCTTAAACATCACCCAAGATGGCCGGACAAATAAAACCAGCTACCGCCTGGTGAGATTTAATGCCAAACGGGGCGAAGCACTTGATACATCGGAACCAATGCTTTTGAAAGCCTTTGATGACGCGAGTAAAGCAAACAGCTATTTTTCATTTGATTGGGAAAAACCGGAGAAGAAAAAGATCTTATTGGACGGGAACTTTAAACTCAGTACACCGTCAAAAGCCAAAGATGCTGATGTGGTGGTTTTCACCAAAGAGAATTTCCAGACTTATCCCAAACTTCTGGCTACCGACTTAAACTTCAAAAAACAAGTGCAGGTTTCGGATGCGGCACCTCAGCAAAAAGATTTTATCTGGGGAACGGCCGAGTTAGTTTCGTGGCGCTCGCTCGACGGATTGGCACTGGAAGGAACCTTGCACAAACCGGAAAATTTCGACCCCTCGAAAAAATACCCGATGATCGTAAATTTCTACGAGAAAAGTTCGGATGAATTGCTTGAATACCGCATGCCGGAAACCCATCGTTCCACCATCGACTATCATTATTACACCAGCAACGGGTACGTTGTTTTCAACCCCGATGTGCATTACAGGGAAGGTTATCCCGGCGAATCGGCCTTTAACTGTGTGATGCCTGGAATTACTCATATTCTGGAAATGGGTTTTGTGGACTCGAAACGAATTGCAGCGCAAGGGCACAGCTGGGGCGGTTACCAGGTGGCCTACCTTGCCACCCGCACCAACCTTTTTGCTGCCATTGAATCGGGTGCGCCGGTTGTTAACATGTTTAGCGCTTACGGTGGCATCCGTTGGGGATCGGGCCTGAACCGCGCTTTTCAGTACGAACATACGCAAAGCCGCATCGGAAAATCGATCTGGGAAGCGCCGCTGCGCTACCTCGAAAATTCGCCGCTATTTACGCTCGACAAGATAGAAACCCCTATTTTGATCATGCACAACGATGACGACGGGGCCGTTCCGTGGTACCAGGGAATTGAATTTTTTATCGGCTTGCGAAGACTTGGAAAACCAAGTTGGCTGTTAAACTACAACGACGCCGACCACTGGCCGCTAAAACTTCGGGATAAACATGATTTTCAGATTCGGTTGGCACAGTTTTTTGATCATTACCTGAAAGATGCTCCCATGCCTGTTTGGATGAAAGAAGGAGTTCCGGCAACCAAAAAAGGAATTGAAATGGGTTATGAACTGACAAACTAAACCACTATGCACCGGAAGTACACAGGTCTAAGATTGATGCAATTCAAAAGAAAGGAATAAAGACATAAGTATTGTGTAATGAGTATTGAGATTAGAAAAAGTTTCATTTTGCTTGCGTCTCAATACTCATATCTCTGTACTTCTACTGCAGTACTCATTTAAAATTTATAGAAAATAAAAGTAGCTGCAATGAAATTGCAGGGTTTTAACCATTAACTAGAAAATATACACTCCTTGGTTATAGCTCAAAGGGCTGTTTCAAAAGTTGGTAGAATTGGTTTTACACAAAGAAGAATAGATCATATTCTGCGTGAAAATCACTTTTGGAACAGCCTTTTTTATTGGATCGAGTTCAGTATTTCAAGCGCCCCTTCCAAGTTTTCTTCCATTACCCGAAGCTCAATTCCAATGTTTGACGGGCTGCCTTTGTAAATTCCATCAATGGTGCTGGTGATTTCATTTACCAGCATGTATTCGATTCCTGCTTCGTCGAGCATTTCCTTAAAAAGAATGTATTTCATATCGAAATTGCTCGTAAATATGGCGACGGTTACTGGTTTGTTCATGATTGTAGTTTTTAAGTACGCTCCAATTTAGCAATTTAATTCGAGATAGGTTTTTAAGCGCCTCTGAATAAAGTACTGCCATCCGGCCACACAGCTTTCGCGTTTAAACTCGGGAACTTCGCCCGGAAAACCGATGATAAAAATCAATCATCCTGCCCCCGTTTGGTTTCGATGATTACCACTCCGTTGGCCCCCCGTGCACCATAAATGGCAGCACTTCCATCTTTGATAATGTTGATGCTTTGCACATTCGAGGGGCTTAAATTATTCAGCATGCTGTTATCTACCGCCACTCCGTCCACCACTATCAGGGCAGCGCTGCTCAGGTTTATGGAACTCACCCCCCGAATAATGATCTCGCCACCCGGACTTACCTGAACACCGCCAAACCGGCCTCGTATCAAATCGTACATATTTGTATACTGCGAAAAATCCAGGTCTTTGCTGTTTAGCTGAGCCACCGCATTGAGCTTATCGGCATCTTTAACGTAACCGTATCCAATGGCATATTCGCGGGCACTTTCGGTAGGTTTTAGCTTTAGGTTAACCAAAACCATTTTGATTTTGTCGTCGAGCTTAACTTTTTGTGTGTTAAAACCTTTGGCTGAAACCTTTAGTTTATCACCCGGATTTACATTTACTGAAAACCTTCCAAGCGTATCTGTTTTCACCAACTCTTTCGAACCCGCCACCTGCACATCGGCACCAATCAGCGGAATGCTATCGAAAGTAGTTACAATACCCTTAACCAAACGCTCCTGTGCATTTCCTGACAAAAAAGCGAGGACTAAAAATACGGTCAAAAAAAGTGATATTCGGGCCTTCATTGTATTCATCACATAATTATTTAGGTTAATCAATCTTGTTTATTTTATGACAAGCAAGATGGTAATTACCCTTACATAAAAATGAAACAAATCTTCCGAATAAAATTTCAACGGGATTCTGCCAGTTACACTTGGACTTTTTTCATCCGGGTATTACTCACTGCCGATCAATGGAAAACCTTATAAATCTAATCAACTTTTTGTAAAACCGAATAGCTGTTTGGGATTATTTCTCTACGGCCGGAGACACGCTTTTAACTCGGTACGGTTTTTTCTTTTGCGCTTCAAAATATGTACGCATCTGAACTTCCGCAATAATCCCGGTGGTGATAAACTGAATTCCGCCTAATACCATTAAAATTCCTAGCATCAACAATGGCTTTCCCCAAATGTTGTTCCCTAAAATTTTCAGGATCAACAGGTAGAAATTGATCAACACGCCAATTCCAAGTGTTACGATTCCGATACCGCCAAAAAAGTGCATCGGGCGCTGCATGTATTTTTTGAAGAAAACCATCAGCACCAGGTCACTCATTACACGGGTGGTCCGCCTGAGGTTGTATTTGGATGTTCCAAAGGTACGCGGCCGGTGATTGACATCCACCTGGGTTATACGCGTGGCGCCTTCCAGTGTAATCAACGCCGGAATATAACGGTGAAGTTCGCCGTAAATATGAATGCTTTTGATGGTTTCGTTGGTAAATATTTTCAACGTGCATCCCAGGTCTTTCATGTGGATTCCGGTAGCCCGCCGAATCATGTAGTTGGCAATTTTTGAAGGTACTTTGCGCAAAAACATACCGTCTTTCCGGTTGGCACGCACACCTGCCACCATATCCCAGCCTTCTTTCTCTATTTCGTTAAGCATCATCGGAACATCAGCCGGGTCGTTTTGCAAGTCGCCGTCAATCAGTGCAACATACTCCCCTTCTGCCTGATCAATACCAGCCTGTAAAGCAGAACTTTGCCTGTAGTTACGTTTTAACTCCACCAGCAAAAAACGTTCGTCATTTATCTTGCGGATTTCGTCCCTGGTTCTGTCGCTCGATCCGTCGTCCACAAAAATGGCTTCGAAATCGATGTCTTTCAACGCGGCTTTAATTTCTTCGGAAAGTGGTTTTATATTTGGCTCTTCGTTATAGACACAAATCACCAAGGACAGCTTCTTCATTGTTGCAGATGTTTCAGTTAGTAGAAAAAAAAGTGATACAAACTTACATATTCCGTAAAAAACAGAACTTATTTTACGGCATTAAATTTCCAGATGAACGAAAAACGAAGGGTTTTATAAAGCCAGTCGTGCAAGCCATGCTGGTATTGCAGGCTGATGGCACTTTTTGAAAAGTCTTTCCGAAGGTCGAAATTCAGTTGCATAGGTCGGTCGCCGGTATTTTTGTACCCGTGATACCCCGACCACGAAGCGCCCAAACGCCAACTGTTGTGCTCCCACTCTGTTCCCAGTCCGTAAAGCAGGGCATCGTTCTGAAGCATCAGTTCGTCGTTGGTTTGCCAGCTGTAAAAACCGATCATTCCGTACGGACGAAAAAGCAGGCTTTCGCGGGTGCCAAAATCTTTCGATGAGCTCACATCAAAAAAATAGCCCGGCGCATCGGAATAACGGGCAGCCTCCAATTTTCCTCCCGAAGCTGTCCTCAAAGCCATCCGGAACAAAGTGTTCGGAAACTTCCGGTCGCGTGTCAACTGGATCAATGTGGAAAAATAAAAATCGCCAATGGCCGTTCCTTTGCCGTCTTTATCGCGCGAAAAACGTTCGTTTCTGATTTCTTCGGTGTACGCATAACGCTCCATCATTACGCCATACATTTCAACCGCGATCTTTCCCTTTGCAAAAGGAATAAAAAGCCGGCCCGAAATATCCTGGGTTGGATCGCCCGAATGAAAATGCGTGGAAGCGGTTAAGGCAAATTCACTTTCGTTGAGGAAAAAACCCTTTTTTACTTCCGGCACAGGCAGGGCATTGGGTCCCAGGTAAGCGGGTGATATAATTATCCAGTTCCGCCAGCCGGGCATACCCGTTTTCCAGCCATGAAGTTCGTTCCACCAGCCCCAGTCTTCTTCAGCAAAAGAGGAAAAGCTTAGTACCGAAAATAAAATAAAGAGGAAAAGTTTTCTCATCGTATCGATTTGAGTTCCAAAGATAAAAAAACCCTTCAGAAAACTCTGAAGGGCTGCTCCCAGTTGAACTAAAGCTCAAGTTTTTCTCTAATACGTTGGGGTATGCCATCCTTGTGTACCATAATACACATAGTTTTATACGTAACATAAGGTTTAGAGGCATAAAAATATCCGTTGTATTTGTTGTAATCACCCCACGAATTTTTCACCTTGTAAAAGGTCTCACCCTCCTGATCTTTGGCAATTCCAACAATGTGCATTCCATGATCATCGGTTGTCTGGTAGTTATCAAAAGCTGCCTGGCGCATTTCCTGCGATACTTTTAATTCAGGCACCGGATTATCGAGCTGGTATAATTCCTTTTCCTTTTCGCGTTCAGGAAGTGATTCCCAGCGGGCAATTTCGGCATCGCTCATATCCTCGTCGGGAGCAGCGGGCAATACCGCCACACCTTTGTTGCTTGTCAGAAATCCTTTCTCGCTTACATCAGCGGCCCACGCAACGGTGATTCCATTCTTCAGCGAATAATCAATAATCTCTTCCAGTTCATTCACCGGCACGTTGTACACTTCGTCCCATGACCAGTTATCCGGTACTTCCAGAATAAATTTTGAATAAAACGGGTGGTGTGTATAGGAAGATATTTCCACATAATCGTCCATGTTCAGGCCAACATATTCGCTGGCAAAACTTTGCGAAGTGTATTGTTTCCCTTCGTATTCAAATTTGTCAGGCTTTTTCCCCAGGTAAGTATCCAGGGTGCCTTCAACAGCTTCGTGCCACACGGTACTCAGCGTACGGTTTTTATTGGCCACCACTGCATCCACATTTTGTTTCAGCACTTCGTCCATCTCGCCGTGTACGTGCTTTTTCTCGCCGTATTGCAAACCGTTGAAAACCGACTCCGGAACAATTCCGTATTCCCGGATCATGTTGGTAACATCGTGAAAAGCTCCTCCTGCCGAGAAGGTGTTTTCGCCGTGAAGACGAACATATTTCTGTGCTTTTTCGGAATAGGTATGCCAAACCACAAACATCTCGGACAAATCAACCACTGGTTTCCCCAAGCGAAGCATTTCTGACTCCAGTAATGAAATGGCTGAGAAAGACCAACAGGTACCCGTACGGTACTGGTCTTTTACCGGTGTTACAGGCAGTGCAATCTCATCGTCAAAAACATACCCAACATTCTCTTCCTTCTTCCCCTTATCGTTCTCGGCAAATACACTTAAAACAAATACCGCCAGCAGAGTGGTTAATACAAAGCGCAATTTCATGAAACTAAACTATTTTATTCTTTTTGGTGAAATATGAAACGACTGTAAACACAACAAAGCTGTATAAACCAGTGTTCTTCAGGCGCTGCATATAAAATTAAACTATCCCTTCATATACTGAATGGCACCAAAAATAATAAAATATTTGATTTAAGGAAGTGACTAAAAACCGCTTAGCGCTAAATTACAATCCTTCTAAATTATTTTTGAATTTCCAGGAAACGCTGCGCATTGTTCACGCAGGCAGCTATTTTTTGCCGGTTACGAATAATGGAAGCATCGTTGCCCAGTTCTTCCAGCTTCTTCTCGTCGTACCTGGCTACCAGTTTAGGATCGAAATGATCAAACGCCCTTCTGAAATTCTCCCGTTTGTTAAGCACAATCTGCCAGCTCAAACCCGCCTGAAACCCTTCCAGCACAAAAAATTCAAACAGTTTCCGGTCATCGTGCAAAGGCACTCCCCACTCCTCGTCGTGGTAGCGAATCATTAATTCATTCGAGGTACTCCAATCACAACGCTTACACATTCTTCACAATTTTAGTGCGATAAGTTAAATAAAATTAAGCGAAACGAAGGGCATGCTCCTAAAATGTTATTTTTGCTTGTCTGGAAAACAGATTATATAGATTTGAGCGATGAGTAGTGAGTCAAAAAAATGACTATTGAATTTTAATTTGAAAACATTTCCATACTCTCGTCTCAATACTCAGTACTAAAAAGGCAATGAAAAGACTTACCATATTTTTTATCCTGCTAATGTCGCTGACTTTTGTGGCTGAAGCACAACTCAATATCGACCATTTTATCAGGGTGGGCAGAACCCGGATTTCAATTGGAAACTATACCGGTGCCATTGAATATTTCAACATTGTAATTGAATTTAAACCCTACCTGGCAGAGGCGTATCTGTACCGGGGAATTGCCAAACATTCGCTGGAAGACTACCGGGGCGCCATTGAAGATTACAACAAAGCCATTGAAATTAAACCTTACTACCCGATGGCTTACAACAACCGGGGAATGGCTTACCACAACCTGCATCGTTACGATAAAGCTATAGAAGACTATAACCGGGCGCTGGAATTTGATCCGGATGACGAAGCCATCTACAACAACCGCGGTATTGCCAAGCTGGCCTTGCGCGATATAAAAGGTGCCATTGCCGACTATGACCGCTCGTTGGAGATCAACCCAAAATCGACACATGCCCTGATGGCCCGAAGCAACGCCAAAATTGTGAGTGGCGATGTGATGGGTGCCATAAAAGACCTAAACCAGGTCATCATCATCCGGCCACACTATGCAGCAGCGTATTTAAACCGGGGACTGGCTCGTTTTGAACTGAATGACTACGCTTCGGCGCTTCGCGATTACGACCAAAGCATCAAGTTTGATGCAACCAATGCCCTGGCCTTTAACAACCGAGGTATTGTAAAGCACAAACTGGAAGATTACACCAGCGCGATTATGGATTATGACATGGCCATTCAACTAAGCCCAGAAATGGCAAGTGCCTACTTTAACCGCGCAATGGCCAAAGAAATTATGGGTCGCCCGGGATACGAAACCGATTACCAGATTGCCGCCCGGTTGAATCCGCAGTACGATTTCAGCAACCGCAAGATCAATGCAAAGCAACTGGCTCAGCAACAACAGCAAAAAGGCAACCAGCAACAGGGGAATACGCAAAAGAACAACCAGAAAGACGATCAGAAACAGCAGCAGTCTGCTACTGATCAAACAGCACAAGCCAGCAATCAAAACAACCAGGCGGTGGATTATGCGGCTGCCCAAAAACAAAAAGATGCCCGCGAAGAAGAAGAAAGAGATGCCGAGCGCCGTCGCCGCCATTCGCGCATGGACCTGATTGTGGAAGAAACCCGCGAAATACCCGAAGAAAGCACGCAGGCGCCGGAAGAAGAAGACGTCCAACTTCAGGATAAAAACATTGTGATCGACCTTCAACCACTGTTTATTATCTCGGCCTTTGAGAAAAATGCGGTGGACTACAACCGGTTTCAGTAGTACAACGTAGCAATCGACGACCTAAACGTAAAAAACAACTACAACCCGATTCTGTCGATCACCAACAAACCGGTGGATGCCTACAAAGCCATTTTCGAAAATTTCATTCTCTATTTTAACGAGAAGGTTGCCGTGCAGGACAATGCACACAACCACCTTAGCCGGGGAATTTTCTACAGTTTAACCGGGAAGTATTCTATGGCGATCGAAGACCTCGACAAAGCCATTCAGAAGGATGAGAAGCTGGCTGTTTCGTATTTCTGCCGGGCCAACAGCCGTTACAAAATGCACGAGCAAATGGAACTGGTAGCTAACGGACAGGAAAACGTTTCCATTGCATTGAACAAAACCGGCAACAAAGCATCTGACGACGATGTTTCGCTTGATTACCGGCAGATACTGGATGATTACGAAATAACGCTGTTCCTGAATCCCAAATTCTTTTTTGGCTACTACAACCGGGCCTATATAAAACTTCGGCTGGGCGAGTACAAAAGCGCCGTGGAAGACCTGAACCAGGCTATCCGGCTGGAGCCTAAATTTGCAGAAGCTTATTTCAACCGGGGCTTAACCAAAATATACCTCGATGATGTGGAGGGCGGAGCAATCGATTTAAGCCGCGCCGGAGAATTGGGAATCGAAGGAGCTTACAACATTATCAAGCGTTACTGTAATTAACAACAGCTGCTGAACCGGAATTCGCAAATGGGAAAGTTTACCGAAGGAAAGACCTTTAAAAGTGAGCATTTCAGTGACTTGGAAGTCCAGGGAGCTGAATTTGAAGACTGTCATTTTATCAACTGTAATTTAGCCGAAGTCAACCTCATGAGCAGTATGTTCATGGATTGCACTTTTGAGAACTGTGACCTCGGAATGGCTGTAATCCGCAACACGGCTTTTCAGAACGTAGCATTCAATAACTGCAAGCTGATCGGATTGGCATTCGACGAGTGTAATCCTTTCCTGCTCGCCATGAAATTCGAAAACTGTAACCTCAGCTTTTCCACCTTTTATAAGCAAAAACTGAAAAAGACAACGTTTACAGGCTGCAAACTCGAAGAAGTCGATTTCTCGGAAACAGACCTTACGGAAGCCCTCTTTGCTGATTGCGACCTGATCGGAGCTATTTTTGATAATACCAATCTGGAACGTGCTGATTTATCTACGGCTTATCAGTTTTCCATCGATCCGGAGAAAAATGAAATCTACAATGCCCGTTTCTCGCATCAAAACGTGATCGGGCTTTTACTGAAGTACGACATCATCGTCGAATAAATTGCTTATTTTTGTGCCTCAACAAAGTCTTCCGACTGTATAAAATTCCGGAACAATGAGCAATCAACCACTTGCAGAACGCCTTCGGCCACGCACGCTCGACGATTACATCGGGCAGGAGCATTTAGTGGGGCAAGGTGCGGTTTTGCGAAAAATGATTGAATCCGGGAACATCACCTCCTTAATTTTATGGGGACCTCCCGGGGTTGGAAAAACAACACTGGCGCGCATTATTGCCAATACGCTCGACCGCCCGTTTTTTACGCTTAGTGCGATCAACTCGGGTGTGAAAGACATTCGGGATGTGATTGAAAAAGCCAAGAAACAACAATTCTTCAGCCGTCCCAATCCCATTCTTTTTATCGACGAGATCCACCGTTTTAGCAAGTCGCAACAGGATTCGCTGTTGGGTGCCGTAGAAGATGGGACTATTACTTTGGTGGGAGCCACCACTGAAAACCCGTCGTTTGAGGTGATATCTCCCCTGCTCTCTCGCTGCCAAGTGTATATTTTAAATCACCTTGACAAAGAGGCGCTTCTGAACATTATCGCGCAGGCGATAAAAAAAGACAGTGTTCTGAAAGAAAAAAAGATCACACTGGAAGAAGACCAGGCGATGCTGCGCTTCTCGGGTGGTGATGCCCGGAAACTGCTGAATGTTCTGGAACTCGTGGTGATGGGGGAAGAAGGCAACGAGATTACGATCACCAACAAGAAAGTAACCGACCGTTTGCAAAAGAACCTGGCGATTTACGACAAGCAGGGTGAAATGCATTACGATATTATTTCGGCCTTTATAAAAAGCATCAGGGGAAGCGATCCGGATGCCGCGGTGTACTGGCTGGCCCGAATGCTCGAAGGGGGCGAGGATATAAAATTTATTGCCCGTCGTTTGCTGATACTTTCAGCCGAGGATGTGGGGCTGGCTAATCCGAATGCCTTACTGTTGGCACAAAACACTTTTGATGCGGTACACAAGATCGGTAATCCCGAAGCACGGATCATTCTTTCGGAATGCGTGATCTACCTGGCCACTTCACCCAAAAGCAACTCGGCCTACGAAGCCATTGATGCGGCTATTGCAACGGTCAGAAGAACCGGGAATCTACCAGTGCCGCTGCACATTCGGAATGCACCTACCAAACTGATGAAAGAAATCGGTTACGGAAAAGACTACAAATATGCCCATGCCTACGATGGCAATTTTGTAGAGCAGGATTTTCTGCCCAAAGAAGTAAAACGAGAACGCTTCTACCATCCGCAACCAAATGCATCGGAGCTTAAGATTCTGGAGCGTTTGAAACAGTGGTGGGGAAAGCGGTTTTAATCAGTTGCCATTAGTCACTGGTCATTAGTAGCAAATTCCAAATGACCAGTGACAAATTCCCAATGACGGCTTTTAAGCCAAAATATTCTTACAATACTCCACGCACTTCACAATCTCAGTCTGTGCATCGGAGCCCTCCGTAATATCGTATTCCAGTTCAACATCGGCGTAAATCGGCCATTTATTCTTCTTTATCAATCCTAGTATATCAGCCAAGGGGGTATCACCTTCTCCCCAAGGACGATTGGTATTCGCAGGATCAGCATTTTTGCCAGTTTTATCTTTTATGTGAATGCTATAAATACGGTCGTGTAATTTTTCGATAAGCTCATTGGGATGCTGTCCCGTTGATCCGAAATAATGCCCCACATCCAGGTTCAGCTTATTGGCCGGTGAATGCGCCAGGAAATCTTCAAAGTTAAAACCAGGTTCACCCGGCTGAGAATGGTTGTGGTACGCAGCAACCATACCATGTTTTTCAGCAAATTTACCCAGTCTTCTGCAAGCTTCGTCACCAATTTCATTGGTTACGGCACCTGCCCCTAAAACCTTTGCAGCTTTAAATGCATAATCCGTTTCTTCATCGCTCCAATTGGCCGGTGCAAATTTTACTGTATGAATATGAATCCCTGCCTCGTCGAACATTTTCTTTAACTCTTTGTATTTCTCAAAATCACAGGATACACGCCATTCCTTTTGCTTTTGAGCAGCCACCTGGCTGGCTTCGTGGTAGGCGTTCTTTTCTTCTTCTGTTAGTTCAGCACCTCTTGGCGGACGTGGTGCACCTGGTGGCAAACCGGCAAATTCCTCTGCCACCGGCCCCATTAGCTCCAGCGAGGTGATATTGCCTTGTTTGCAATAGTTGATAATATCCTGTGCAGTACTTGGCATACTTCGCCAGCTATAGGTGATAACACCT